>JAGRAW010000214.1 GCA_020434415.1 Bdellovibrionales bacterium | reverse complement strand
CCAGTTCGGAGTGCACCCGTCCGCAATGCGGGCCTTCAGCCATCCATGAGTGCCGGTGGAGGCAGACCGACACCGGCGGCGTCGCCTTGTTCCACCAAGTCGCCTGGGCAGTTACGAGCCCTTCGGCAACGGCGAACCACGCGTGGGTCCGGCAGGCGAGGTTGCCCCGATGCCCGGCCGTTGCGTACGGACGAAGGACGCTTCCGTCCAAGCCCGACACGCAAGATGCCCAGCCGGAATTGGTGTAGCCACCGCCCGCTTCGGTCGCCTCGAGGCGAACTTCGAGGTTGACCGCCGGGAAGTGGATTAGCCCCGTCTCGGCATCTCGTCGCGGTTTGACCACGACGCCTCCCTCCACGACCTTGGCTCGCCAGCCTTCCACGACGAGACGTTCGCAGAGGTCCGGCTGCCCGAAGGCGATAAAGCCCGAGAGGCCCGTACCCTGCTTCACGTCGTCGCGGAAGCCCGCTTCGACAAGCTCGCTGCCGGTGAGCCCAACGCGATCCGTTAGGTGGTCCTGCCGGACGAAGATTGGATGCTCCTCGTCGATGATGGCCACCACCGTTTGGCTCGAGTGCCGCCCGGAGCGTGAGCTCGAGCTCAGCGTCCAGGCCCAATGGGCTGCCGATGCGTCGATTTGCCCGGACGCGTTCCACTTGGAATACGTCCGTTCCAACACCATCCTCGTTTCCGCCTCCTTTCCGAGGTGTGTCGGCTCGACCGGCTCGACGGCCAGGTAGAGCATCGTCGGGCTAAACTCGAGCACCTCCGTATGCTTTGGCCCGAGCACCTGCCCACTCCGGACCTCGAGCGTGTGCCCCGCGGCGTGGGTGACTTCCATCACCCGCACGGTCGCGAGCGATCCAAAGCCCCGCTCGCCGTCCGGGCGGTAATCGAACACGTCGAGCCGGCCGTCCCAGCTCCGATTCCAGTTGTCGCGGAGCACGACCTTGACCGGACTTCGTCCGGAGACGTCCTTTCCGGGGCACCGATCACCGACTTCCAAGTCGATTTCCATCCGGACGATAGGGAAGTAGCCTAGACACTTTCGTCCTTCGGCCACGTTCACCCCGTCCTTCCCGATCTTCCGGTCATGGCATGCCGGGCAACGTACCCGGGCCCCGGCGAACGCCCCAATTTTCGCCAGGAATTTTGGGAACTCGTAGAACGAATTCCCGCAGTCTTGGCACTGCCGTTCAACGCGGTCGGCGTCTGCTGCGCACGAGCGGCAGAGCCCTCCGGTCAAGAGGGCGAGACGGGGGGAAGAGACGAACTCGCGGCCACAGGCCGCATTGATACAAATTGCGCGGGTCATGATTTCTCCTTTCGAGAGAAATGCGCCGTGACTGAGATGGAAAGCGGCGGCTTGCTTTAGTCACCATAGCGGCCGCCGAGGATTGAAAGCCGAAGGCGCAACAAGCGCCTCCAGCTTAGATTTCGTCATCAAAGCGACCTTCGAGCTCATCGACGGTGGTCGCCTCGAATTTCATTTCTCGGAGCCGTTCGCCGATGAATCGCTTTGCAGCGAAACGGGCGACAACAAATCGCCAGCGTTCGCTACCAAACTCCTCCCTGCCGCTTAGCTCCCGAAGTCGATCAAGAGCTGCGCCAGACACATCCTGCATACTGACGCCGCGTAAGACACGTCGCCAATTCGCTCCGAGCATGGAGCGAAGCGCGGAACGCGCTCCTTCCTCGGCCGATTTCAGGCAGTCTTCTGCGAACAGGCTGAAGACTGCCTCGTCTACTTCTATCTCCCTCGGCCGATCGGCGTTGGGGCAGAAGTAGCCGCTGCGTCGAGCTTCATAAGCCTGCCGCTCTGACAGCCCGAAAGCCGAGTATAGCTCCATGAGTCGCTGAACGGTGTAGGTGTACTCCCCAGGTGCAAGATTCACGCGAAACAGCCGACTTTCCGGGTCGTAGTCGCGAGGCTTCGCAGGTGTCCACCGTTCAGCGCTTGTTACGGCCCGCGCCACGCGGAGTCGACTTGCCCGGCGCACGACCCCGGCTTCAAGTGCTTCCTTGGCTTGCTTCTTGCCAATGGCATAGCGTTGGGCCAGCTGATTGCGTGTAAGCTTCCGCTCCAGCTCGGAGAGAACTATCTCCTCACCGGGACGAAGTTCTTTGGCCGGCGGCAATGACTCCAAAGCTATCCGTTCCTGCGGCAGGACCCGGTGGTAACCAACGAAGATCCAGCCACGCTTTCTGCCCCAGTACGCGGTTGCCTTCGACACCTGAAAGCGAGCCATCAGCTCTTTTATAGGCAGATTTTTGTCTGCCTCCGAAAGAAATACCTTCTTTCGTTCGGACATCTTGCCCCCCTTTCCAAGGTTAAAAAACCGATCCTCCCGCCGAAGCGAGAGTGAAATTCTTCACTGCTGTCTCAGGCTGACGGGCGTCACCCTGAGGCACAGTTATGTTATGAAGTTCATAGGCGGCAATACAAAGCGCCTCATGAAGAATTTACCGTGCTGGCCGGTGCGAGCCGCCCACTGCGGCATTCTTCAAAAGAAATTCCCGGGCGAAAACCATTTCGCCCGAGAGATGAGCGGGCGACAAACTTACTTCTTCCGACGCTTCAAGAGTTTCTTTCTATCACGTCGGCGCTCCGCGCGGAGTTCCTCTGGAGTCATCGGGATACTTAATGCTCCCTCGTCCGTCTCCCACGTGAAGATTCGGGGTGCAGTTCTCACCTCGAAGCTCCAGAGATTATTTTCCAAAAGTTCCGGCTCCCAATCCGGACTTCTTTCGGATTGAGACCAGAATTTCGCGAGCTCTTCGAAGAACGCACGGATATTTGCGCCGGGATGCACCGGCGGTCGATATCCGGGGTCAGGGGAGAAGTGTAGACCGACGTACCCTCCCAGCTTCAGCAACAGTCGCTTGCCACCGTGCTCGCGGTAGATCCGAATCGCTTCGACCGGCCAAAGACTTCCAGGCTCCGGCCAGGAGAGCAGTAAACTTCGTCCGGCCGCATGTTCCGGCAGAAGTTCGGTCGAGCCCCGGAGCAGCGCTCCTTCCTCGTGCAGCGCCTTGCTCCAATCATAGGCGTTGTCGATTTGCGGCAGCGAGCCGTCGAGCAAGCTCGTCGCTCGGTAGGCTCCGGGTTCGATACCGATGGCGTCAATGCCGCGCGCACGAAGAACCGAGAGTAGATAGCCGGTCCCTGAGCCGAGCTCCACAATTCTCTTGTGGTTTTCCTTCAGAAACATCAGCTGGCGCTCGGTGTATGGACCGTAGCAGATGCCCTGGAGCTGCAAACGAAGATGTCTCGTTGCCGCTTGAGCCGTCGCGCGCGCCTGATTCACCTTGGCGCGAGCGAGAACACCAGACATATCGCCGAAAAGTGTCCGGCCATCCTGCAAGGCAGGTCGAAACACTTGAGCGAATGCCGCCCAAAAGGCCGGAAACTCCTCGACGCGAACACCACCGAACGCCTGGCTTAGCGTCATCAGCCGGTCCGCCCAGAAGCCCGAAGGGTGAAACGCGCTGCGGACGTCTCGGCGGAGATTGCCAGGAGCGTAAGCACTCTCCGTGACCTGGCGGACGATTCCGGCGAACTCTTCAAACTGCGGCCCGTAGGGCCCGAACGAAGCGTAGCTCATGGAAGAGCTCCCTTCTAAAGAACCTGCCGCTTTTCCCGAGTGCGGCGAATTTGAAAACAATCCGGGAAATCTTTTTTAGTGCGTCAGCGCAATAGCAGCCTTCCGCTTCAACAACTTGCGCCTGGGCGCGCTACGGAACAGTTCCTCTGGCTGTAAAAATGAGGAGGCCCCGCATGGCAGTTACGGGACCTCCCCTAGCGTCAAGGGACTTGTAGAGATTTGTGACGAGACGAGGGGCAGGTACAAACGACAACCCACTCCTCGTCTCTTTCGGGTCAGGGCTCGGCGAAAATTACTTCGCTAAGCCCTCTACTATCCACGCGAGCAGCAAACCGAACTCTTTCGGTTTGCCGTCACTGCCGATCTCGGGCTTCCATGCCATGAGATCCGCCTCCGGGCTGGCCTTGTGAATCACGTTCACCAGGCCTTCCGCCTCCAGCTCGGCCGTAGGAAGATCCCACGGTGCGAGGTGGAAGAACGGGTGGTTCTCAATTGAGAGAACCAACCACCCCTGCGGGTCAAACGGTGTGCCCGCCTCCTCCTTGATCTGCAGGATGGCGACCTTCTTCCCCGCGGCCACGGCGGCCACAGCGTAGGCGACGGAGAGCAACAGTCGCTCCCCGTAGGCGCCGTTGAGCTTCGCCTCGAAAATCTTCGCCGCATCTTGCGGCGAAATCTCGACCGAGGTGGCGCTGTCGCCCCAGCCGGTGGTGTGGCTCCACCCTCCGGCTTCGTTGACCGTGGGGCTGTTACGCCAGTCGTAGAACTGGCGCCCCTTTTTGGCGGCCGCGGCAGTGGCGATAGCCGCCAGCGTGGCGGCCTGTTCTTGGTTTAGATAGCGAATCATTGTCTTCGGGGCCTTTCGGCCCCGCTCCGTAAGAAGGAAAAAGTCGGTTACACTCGAGCTTCCGGCGGAAGCTCGAAAACAATGATCTCGGGCCCGACCTGGACGTAGACCCGAGTCTGCCGCAGCCTTCGACCTAGCGTAGTTGCCAGGTCAATGACTGCGGCCTTCCAGGCATCAAAGTCGCTGTTCAACAGCGGACTTTGAATGCCTTCCAAAACAGCTACCGGCTCGCGGGCATGCCGGTAGCCTTGTTTTGTTTTGTGAGTGTAGAGCACTTCCTTGTACTCGATGAAGCCCGTCACCCACATCTCCCCCGCCAGCGCACGCTGCATCCGCCACTCAGCGAATGCGCGCCGGATTAGATAGTGCCGAAGCACCTCAACGAGGTGCTCCAGCATTTCGCCCAGGATGGGGACTTTGCCCAGCAGTGTTAACACTGCGTAGACACCCCACTGAGCGATCTCGCCGGAGGCTGCTGCTCGGTAGCCCGGCAGCAGGCCCAGAGTGATCTTCCACTCATTGGCCGGGCCGTGGCCGGAGCCCGCTTCGTGCGACCGGGGGATCGCGATTTGGTAACCGTTCACCGGTACCTCCTCTCATAGAGGAAAGAAACCACCTGCAAAGCCCGTTGCTTTGCACTAGTGAAGGCCTGCGCCTTGCGGTTGGCTGGCTCAACGACTCCGGAAAGTCGAAAGGCAGCCAACGGCAAGGCGCAAATCCTCAAACCGGTGCATTGCGAACGCTAATTGAGGTAGTCGGAGATTCGCGTCGGAGAGACTTGTATGAACCTCTGTGAAACCTTTTACCTGCTCCTGTCTCTTACCGTAGCTCAGCTCTAGTTTGAGCTACGGTAAAAGCATGGATTGGCTAACATGGGGGTGTGGAGTTTTTGGCGGACTCCACGAACCGCAACCATAAGCATAAATCTTAAGGCAGCGAGTTCTTCCCCCTTCCCGCGGCTAGAACCGTTGACCCCAGAGGGTCCGGCCCGAGCCGCAGTTGTCGTCGCGGTCTGAGACGCCGCCACGGATAGTGACAGCCTCCTCAGCTGCTTTCCGGGCGGCCTCCTGCGCAACGCGGTCCTCCGACCAACTCCATTCGAACGTCCCGAAGTCGGTTCGAATGAGCGCGCCGAACTTGCAAACGGATTTCCCCGTGAGCGCGTGTCGGCAAACTTCTACCCGCTGCAAGGCGGGAAAGTTCTGGCGGAGATCCTTGAGCGACGGAAGCTCCAGCTCCGGAGCGCGCCATACGGCCCGAGCTTCTTCCACCAAACGATCGGCTGCCTGATGGATTAGGAAGCTTGCGTTGGTGCTCGGCCCGAAGCTAAGCCCGCCCGCGGTGAAGCAGATGGCCAGCTTCTCTCCGGAAGGAAGCGTAAGGCCACTCGGCGGAAGCTTGGCCCAGTCCTCCTCGCCGACGGTAATCTGCGGCGTAGGTGCAGAGTAGTCGACGGGAAGTAATTGACCGCAGACTTCTACCGCTTTGGGCCGGATTTCAGTTACCGCCTGAGCAAGCTCTTCGGCGATAACCCGCAGAGCATCCCAGCTCTGGACGTCCCCTAAGCAGCGAGGGTTTCCGAGTAGCTCAGCGAACCGCTCAACGAGATTGGGCAGCGTAATCGCGACCCGTCCCGCGCGGCGGTTCACCTCCTCGACGGCTTTGAGCTTCTCGCGAAGCTCAACGAAGACCGCATCCCGTGCGGCATCGCCCGAGCCGAAGCTCCAGCGGAGCTGCGACACAAGCCAGGTACAGAATACCCGGCTCGCCTCATCCGCGGGCACGTTCTCACCCTTTCGGGCGATCTCGTGTCCACGGTAGAGCACTTGAACCGTGCGCTCGACCCAGTCTTTTGCCGGGTCATAGGCCACTGTACCCACCTCTCGTGTGCAGAGGTGCGGAGCGACTTCTTGCATCCATGCCGGATCGATAGCCGTAGCCGACTGGATGAGAGTCATCCTGCCGGCATAAAACGGCACACCGACTATCCACTCAGGTGGATTTGCTGCGAGCGCTGAATCACGATCGAGCTTCCACCCTCGCGTCCCGCAGTCGACATCTCGGTAAAATCCCCCGCCTTCGTGGCGAAAGACATGGTCGACCATTCCTGCGCAGATACAGCGTAGTATCTGGTCCTGGCCTCCACCACTGTTATCCGGCTTAAGATCACGCTTCGAGAGCGCGCCCTTCAGCTTTCGGACAATGCCGGTGACCTCGTCGACCTTCTTGGCCATCACACCCGTGGCCTTGCGGGCGCTCCGAGACATCGTCTTCGCCGCCCGGTACGCACGGACCTGTGAAAACAGGTCCGATACCCGTTCCGGTCCGACTAAGCGGCTCCATGCCTCAGGGTCCTCGGCCCGTCGATCCTCCAGGCTTCCTACTTGGAGAAGAGCGGCGATCTCGAGCATCTCCGAGACGCAGCCGCACTTTCGTGCCTCGAGGATCATTCGATCCACATGACACTCGACAGGATAGCGGACCGCCTCCCGCCCGTTAGGGGTAATCTTCCCCTGCTGGTCGAGAAATCCAAGGGCGACAAGGGAAGATCGCGCCTGAGCGATCCCCTCGGCCCCAGGATGATCGAGGAATCGTAGCTCCCCGAAGGTGAGGCCGTCGGCGGCCAGATCCAGCATGGTCTCCGTGAGCGGAGTCCGCAGGATCTCGGGTGGCGTGAACTCC
>JAGRAW010000213.1 GCA_020434415.1 Bdellovibrionales bacterium | reverse complement strand
TACGCCTGGAGCAGCTTGGCATCATCCACCAGAGTGCGCTGCAATACGCTTTTCGCACCTTCGCCAAGGGCTGGCGCTCCGAGGAACCCGAGTCGATCGAGCTGAAAGACAATGCCATAGAGCTCGAACAGCCGCACCGCTTCGAACGGCTGGTTTACCGCGCCCTCGCCGAAGACATGATCTCGGCCGCCAAGGCCGCCGAACTTTTACGTGAGCCGGTCAAGAAGGTTGAACGGGGCTTAAAGGGGCCTGCCCATGCGCATCATTGTTAGCGACGCTTCCTGCCTCATCGACCTGCAACGCGACCACATCCTGGAAGTCTTTCTCGAACTGCCCTTCGAGTTTGTCATCCCAGATGTGATCTTCGACGACGAGCTAGTGAGCTTCACTCGCGTGGAGAAGGCGCTGCTTCGCAAGCACATGACCATTGCCGGACTGGATGGTGACGGTGTGACGCGAGTTTCCGAAATCCTCATCCAAGCCCCTGCCCTCTCGGTCCATGACGGATTCGCCTTTGTCGTCGCTGAGGAAAACCCCGGCTCGATCCTGCTTACCGGCGATCGACGCCTGCGCAACCTCGCCGAATCCGAGGAGATCGAAGTGCACGGCGTCCTCTGGGTAATACAACAGCTCGACATCCACAAGCAGGCAACTCGCAAGCAGCGACTCACTGCCCTTGAAATTTGGCGCGACGATCCAGCCTGCCGCCTTCCCCCCAACGCACTTGGCCGCATGATCGCCAGACTCCAGCGCAGCTCCTGATCATTTCCTATCTGTAAGCCCCCGCGCTGCACGCAAATTATCCAATCGCTAAGAAAATTCTATAAATTCTAAAACGCGAGCGATCAGCCAGATTGAGTTGGTTCTCATGCTCGGCTGAACAAAGGAAGAAGGCGATTAGACTCCATAGGTAATGGCGAGTGGCTGACTCCTAAAGGGCGCTACGTTCCGCGAACCACCCTTCGCTGGCACAAGGCCTGCCGTCCGAAGCTTTAGCGAAGGACGGCTCCTCCCCCGGCAGAACCGATCGAAACCTACCCGCGTCATCCACGATGTGCAGCTGCTTTGCGTGGCTTGACAACCCTAAGCGCTGGGCATAGCCTCCCCTTCTCCACTTCCTTTTTGCTCAATCACATCTAAATATCGGTAGTGCGCTGCACAAACAGCAAAGGTGTCACTAGGGTGACGCGATTTGCTGTCGACAGGAAAATGTTTTCCGGAGGTTTTGTAGTATGAGTATTTCGCGCGCTACGCTTGTCGTGACTGATGTTCTCTATGCTGACCTGACACTCAGTATCGAGCGTGAGAATGAACCACATCCTGGTGAGAAGGATATTCGGTATCGAATCGTCCTGAGTGGGGACGCTTTGCCGGAGCCCTGGATTTTCGAGGAAGCGGAGAACGAAACCGTGAGCCTCCACGAATTTGACGAAGAAAGCGTTGCGAAAGGCGAGGCCCGTCAGCTGGCGCAGTATCGCACATCAGGGCACCAAGTGAACAAGCCCGCAAAGGAGTTTACGTCAAAGTCAGCTAAGAGCATCATGGCTCAGCTCTCGGATGGCACCACGATTATTGGGTTTCAGGTTCCGCCGAATCTTTGCTTTAACGGAGGCTGCATATTCTCCGCCGAACCGCTGTGCGGGCTTGGGCAAGATCCAAATGGCAAGATTCGTCTGCTTCTGAGCAAGAATGCGTTCATTCCGTCATCTTACTGTCTTGACGGAACGGAGATGATCCCGAAGCCTTTCGCGCCGACTTTTGAGCAAGCGGAATTCCTTCGGACTTCGTTCATTTGCGAAGAGCAAGGCGCTGGCGGCTGTTATGGCTTTAGACCCAAGATGTTTCGAAAGGTCTATCTCTACCAACTTAAGGTCGGCGATGTGCTTGCCTGGGAAAATGCATTTGCAAGGACTACGTGGTGCATGACGGCGGAGAACGCATTGTCCACTGGCCGAATTGCAATTCCGATCCGTCACCTACCCGCGAGCGATCCTGCTTGGAACTACTATCCATTCAGAAGTTTTCAGAAAATCCCGAAATCGGGGTGGAACGCGCTGCTTGCTGCTCTTGAAGGAGAGTTTCCCCGCAGCATTGGACTCGAGGGACCCTTTACCAAGCAGAACGTCATTGCAGCGATGAAAGTCGCGAAAGCGCGCAAACGGCACTCAAAATCGAATCCTCGCACTTTGGAGCTGGGGTGTTTTGCGAAGTTTGCTGGAAACGTGGTCTCGTATCTCGACCAGGAAATACCGACGAGCAAGCCCCTTCGCTTATGCTTGGAAGTGCTCAATCCTCGCGGTGATGTCGCGGCATATGCAGTCGGTTCACCCGCGCAGTCAATGGCGACTTACGTCTGGCGGCCCGATCAATACGCGCAAGCTCGTGCACTCACGCTGCACGAAGTTGGACGCAGGGCGCTGAGAAAGGATTTTGCTGCGAGCCAGATCGGCGAGTCCGATTGTGACAGTGCGCCGGTGGCAATCATTGATCACCGCCCCAATCACGATGAAATGTTTGAGCAGATACTCAAATCTATGGGAGCCTTCACGAACTAGGCAGCTCAGGCCTTGTCGTCGTAGTGTTTTTTCAGAGGTGGGTTAGGTACTACCTAACCCACCGCCTGTCGGTGATAGAAAGAGTGCAGCGCTATTCGCTCCACCCGATCGCCAAAGAATCTCTCCATGGACTTTTCCAGGTCGTCCAAGCAAAAGCTTTTTCCGCACTCCAGATCTCAAAGACTTAGCGCCCTTTAAATCTGCCGGCAGTCGGTCGCCCGCACTATCAGATTGTAAGCGGCTCCGCAGTAGTATTGGGCTGAACTGAGTAGAAGTTCATGGCTCCCTCCTCGAAACGGCGCCTTACAGGACGACCATCACTATTCAACTAGGACAGTCTTACGTGACTGATCCCCTTTCGAGGAGGGGCCTTGGTTTGGTATCAAATAATTGCACCAGATTTCGGCTGCGACGAATTTTTCCGGATTTCGATATCGTTCGGTCCGAAGCAGCTGATTCAGCCGTTATACAGCCATCTACAATCTGCGAATTTGCGAAAGTGGGCGGCAACCCGGTGGTACCTTCTGGACCAAAGATTTAGCTCCAGTATTGGAAGACCTTGGTTTCGCCGCCTCTTTGCACTCGGATGTCCAGAGCGTTGGCCTGGATAGCCTCGAGCAATTCGACTAACCGCTCGTCCGAGTCCTCAAAGTTCCGGTCGACATACACGGCAACGTTGTCGATACCGATCTTCGAAGTGAAGACCGAGAGTTCGCGAAGCTTACGCTTCTTGTTCGCGACCACGCTCATCCCTCCACTGGTGAGGTCGAGGGCGTAGACACGTCCTTCCCAACGGAAGAAAGTATCATAGCCGATTTTGTCCAGCAGTTCTGCAGGACTCAGTCTCGTCAGGTCTTCTTCTACCTTCCCTTCTATTTTGGCCAACCTCGCTGGAATAAACCGGCGCGCTAGGTCCAACAGTTCTGCAGTCGAGAGTCCTGGCTCCCAACTTTCCATGCCTAGACCTTCAGCTCGCTGCAACATCGTAGCGAAACCAGACTCTAGGCGCTCAGCTGCCGCTGTTGTAAAGTTCACCATGTCATGGTCTCCCCTACGAGTTACTATCAACCTGCGGGATTGCCCGCCCTCCTTCATGCGAGACTCACCCGCAGAAAAGACAGCGAACAACTTGGGTCAATCCGTAATGTAGAGCCTTGGCCTTTGTTATGCAGAGAATCTGTCTAGTTGGTCATTCTTAGGCTAAGTGCGTGAAAATCTGAACGTTTCACTTCTCGCAGTACGATGATCGAACGCACCACAATGATGACCGCCTTCTAATGGCGTTGTTCGAGTCAATCGCCAAAGACTGGCGCGGTTGAGATGGAGAAAGAGAGTGGTCTTCCGTAGAAGGTGAGTTCAGACTGTTTGTGTCATGCAATAAGCTGGGTCACATGGCACTGAGGACGATCCTGACAAATGCAAATCAAGGTCCGGCTGAACGATAGATGCTTGAGGCAACCTTGATTATCAAGGCGGGCCAACTGCACGATATTAGTCAGAGGGTATCCTCGTTTCTTGCGTAAAGGCGGCAAATAGTCATCGGCGGCACCGGGCTAGGAGCGTGTTGCACTTTAGCTAGTTTGAATGGCCTACTTGGCCCTAAACCGGTGAGGACGCCGGTAATGCGTTTCACGGGCGTTGATGGACTGGACTAAACTCGTCTTCCACAAGACCCTCGCCAAGCTACTCTGTTCGAGGTTCCCGCAGCAGCACCTCCCGCAGGCACCAGTAATCCTTATCGAAAGCTTAGCGCAAGCTTCCCGTTCTCAAAACAAAGAGGAATTGCTGTCTCTTCAAGCTCACAAGCAGGATTCTCTCGAATCTCCGATACGAGGTCCTCGCTCACATAGAGATGTTCCAGTTGGAGCGTGTTCGGAATAAACATCCATCGCTTCTCGCCAAAGCGTTCTTTAATCACTCTAACAAGCTCCTCATCACTCTCAAGCGCGAAAGGAATTTTACCGCGATTCATATCGCCCGTCGTATAGACATTGAGAAAGGTCTTGCGTTCATCAATCGCATCCCGAAGCCGCGTGGTGATAAAATCGGCAAGGCCTACACCAATAGCGTTTCCCTTGGAAGCTTCGGCTAAGTCGAGAGCGGCAATTATTCGAATAGACGGCGTGTCTAGATCCTCATAGCCCTTTATTCCTCGATAGCCAATTACGTTGGTATCCATTCCTGTTCCGCTAAACGTCTTACCGATCTCTGAAACAATCAGGACTTCAAGCGAATCAATAGGCAAAGCGGGAAAATACTTTCGGTGACGCTCCAGCAATTTCGGTTCGACGCTTGGAATATCCTGTGGCAGCACGGCATGCAATTCAGCGGTCTTATCAAAG
The DNA here is from genome assembly GCA_020434415.1 of Bdellovibrionales bacterium. Taxonomy (GTDB): domain Bacteria; phylum Bdellovibrionota_C; class UBA2361; order SZUA-149; family SZUA-149; genus JAGRAW01. The sequence continues at coordinate 2,244 of JAGRAW010000213.1, read as the reverse complement.
CCATCTTCAAGTATTGCAAGTCCCGCAAGAATCTTGCCCGAGTCAAGCACAACCTGACCCATCTCTTGAATCATGTCTTTCATCTGATCATTTGGCGCGGAATGAAACGTTTGAGCCGTTTTGATCTTACCCATTCCCACCACCATCATCTTCATCAATCCGCTCTGCACCGGTCCGGAAAAACAGGTGTGAAGCTTAATGCGATTAAGGACAAAAACTGCAGCCGCTTCGTAGCAGTGCTTGTCCATATAGACGGTTCCACTTGCGACTCGTCCGATTTCGACAACATCCATACTCGCCCGGATTTCCATCTCCATTGCGGCTTCAGTAATCCCAAGCGATTCAATCATCGCCCGCTGTCCTTCAGCCGTCGCCCCATTGTGCGAGCCCATTGCGGGAACGATAAAGGGGCTTGCTCCCTGAGCGCGAAGCCAAGCTCCTACCGATTTGGTAATTTCCGCGATGTTCGCAATGCCGCGGCTACCAGCCGTGATCGCGACCTCACCTTGAGGAACAGCAAGCCCAAGCGCGTTAAGCGAGGAGAAGATTGATTCTCGTATGTCGCCAAGCTCTGCACTTTCCAATTTCTGAAACACTCGATGAAGATTCATTTGCGTCTCTTGCCTATAAGATCCTTTACATTCCGTGGTGGCTTATAGGCGCTGGGTGCCCGACGTCACTCAGGGACCGCCGATACGCATCCGTTCGGCTGTCAGGTCACATCGCGACTAACCATATTGGCAAGTCCGCCATCGGTCGATGCAAAGCTCTTTCATCTCGCCATGACCGGCCTACATGTTCGCTACCAGCCCTAGAGGTAGGGTTTTATCATAACAGCGCAAGTTATCCACGGCCGCTCGCGGCGCAGGCTCTTGCCCGCCAACGCGTAGCGAGCGGTTGTCGGTACCATGCTCCTTATAAGCGCTCGGCGTCATTCCAACTTCTACCCATTGGCGAAAGCCGCCTGACGCAAGCCATCGGAAGCCTCGGCCATGCTCGGCGAGTAAAAGCCTGCCGCCTGTTGTCTAGCACGAGCAAGACTGCTAATGGATTGTCCGGTGAACTTGACCACGGCTGTTTTAACGATCTGTGCGGTGTAGTAGCGACTAGCTTTGCTTTTTTCGGTTCTCCTCCAAGTCTGCCGATAAAGTCGATCCATGGACTTTTTCAGGTCGAGTGAGCAAGAGCTCTGTTTTTGCTCGCTCCTGAGTGGCGTAAGCAGCTTTTCAGCACCCTTGAACGACTACGTAGCGTTAAGTGAGTAGATGGGACTCGAGGTAGAAGTGTTTCTGCCTGGAGTCCCATTCTATTTTCACGCTGACGCGAAAGGAGCTGTTTGATGTCTGCAGAGAAGGTAACTGCTTTTCGAATTTGCATCGGTCCTGGCTTTCGCCTCGATCGAGTCAAAGAGGTTTTGAAAGAGTGGCAACAAAAGTCCCAATCCCACTGTCGCTTGTATTGTAGCGAGACAACGGGTCTTCTTTGCGGTGAAGAAGAGCACTGGGTTGTCGTCGAAGGTTATACTGTCGATAGTCGAAATATCTTCGCCGCGTTCGGAGTAGTCGTAGGTATTCACGACATGTATAACCACCTTCATCAAGCGCTGAATTTCGACCGCGACGTCGTGCGGGTAATCATTTTCCCGGCCGACCTGCAACCGAGCTCCGCTCCGTGAGCTTCGGCTACTTTGCCCGAACTGCAACGACCACTCTTTTCAAGGATGGAAAGCAGCTGGTCTCTAGTACTCCGGAACGACCGGTGACCGATTCCTCTAGCCAGCAATCGACTCGCGTGTACGGCATCGCTGGGGAGTGTTGTCTTCGGATCGAATTTCCCCTAGATACTGCTAAGAAGAGTTTTTCAACACCTGAGAAGTCAGTCGTCCACCCGATCGTTCTCTGACACCCTATTGTTCTCTGACACCCTATTGTTCTCTGACACCATCCGCTCCGTTCTACCGTTGCGGATTCATCTGATTTCATTCTTTCCTTAAGTCTGCACTGCCATTGGTCTTGCGGTGGCAGTGCAGGTGCTTTGTCTGTACAGGTTTGTCCGGGTTTTCACATCGGAGGGTTTTGGCATGAAAGATCGCGAAAAGTATACTGCAATTAGAACCCGACCGTCTGGTGCTGCCGGCGCAGCGCTCAAGATGTTTCGTTGGGTCCTCAGCGTTGATGAGCAGCAGCGGGCGTATTGGAGGCGCCACGATCTTGAGCTCTCGCCTCTTGAAGGGAAGCTCAAGAC
>JAGRAW010000212.1 GCA_020434415.1 Bdellovibrionales bacterium | reverse complement strand
CCCAATGGCATTTCGTCCGAGATACGTCGCTGCCGAGCTGAACAGCACATCAACTGCCGGTCGATGCCTTCCCACTAGCGGCCCGTCGGTTACCTCGACGTAATACTGTGCGCCCGATCGCTTGACCAGTGTATGGAAGTTGCCGGGTGCAACCAGCACACGCCCGGGTATCACGGTATCCCCGTTCTTCGCTTCCCGAACCTCGACATCGCAGACGTCATTTAGACGTTCCGCAAAGGTCTTGGTAAAGCCTGCCGGCATGTGCTGCACAATCACGGTACCCGGCGCATTCACCGGGAATTGTCGCAACACATACTCGATTGCCTGAGTGCCCCCGGTGGACGCTCCCAGTACGACTACCCGATGCGTGCTCTTAGTGAGGGAACCGATACGTGACGCCGTTTGCGCAGTGAGTTCAGCCTGGCTGACAATCTTGCTAAGATTGGCACTTGCCGCGGCTCGAATCTTCTCGCAAAGCTCAATTCCCATATCCCCCACCGAGTAGGCAGGACCGGGCTTTGCCATCACATCGACAGCACCGCAGTGCACTGCCTCGAGCGCGACCTCCGAACCTTTTTGCGCCAGCGAAGAGACGACGATGACCGGCACCGGATGGTGCTTCATTAGCTTCTTGAGAAACGAAAGCCCGTCCATCCGGGGCATCTCGATATCAAGCGTAATGACATCCGGCTTTAACCGAACGATCTTGTCTCTTGCGATATATGGGTCCGGAGCGGTTCCGACGATTTCAATGCCGCTGTCCTTCGATAGCTCGCGCTCGAGCGTCTGCCGAACAATCGCGCTATCATCCACCACGAGCACCTTAATCGGCATCGCTCGCCTCCATCGAATACGTAATCGCTATCGGCTCATCGTCCGCCAAGAAGCAGATCGTTCTCTCGCTGAAAAACTCACCGATCTCGGACGATGGAAGCTCTCGTATCCTCGGCATCACCACATCGAACACCGGATCCTCCCCGTACATTTCAGTCAGCAAATTGCCGCACAGCACATTTGCCATCTCGCGAAGTGCGTCCAGGCGATCGTCGTCCTCTATCTCATCCTCGGACCCGAGAACGTTCGACGCCAGCACTTCCAGAAATCCGGGGGGGCATACAATCGAGTAGACACCGTTAAAGACGCCGCGATAGCGAATCGAGCTACAGAAGCAGCGGTCATTGTCTCCGAAGATCTCGGGCACGCTGTCGGCAGGCTCGACCAGCATCATCGCCCAGTCCTCGAGCACCCTTGCCGTCACTTGGGTCAACGTATCTTTGAAACTTTCAACGTTCAGCATGGAACTATCCTTTCAACACGTCGGTGACACTTTCAACGATCGCCTCCGGTGACACGGGCTTCCGCAGATACACCCGCACCCGCAGCTCATCGAGGCGCTCTCGCCGCTCTTTACTGCCTTCAGTTGAGACGACGATAACCGGCGTCTCCTTCAGCTCCTCGTCAAGGCGAAGCTGCTCCATGAACTCCATCCCGTTCATCACAGGCATGTTGATGTCGAGAAAGATCACATCAACCCAAGTCGAACGCAGCACCTCGAACGCCTGAAGTCCGTTCTCGGCTTCGTGAAGCTCGCCGACCTCAAGATCGGTCATCGAGAGCGTCTTCCTCAGAGCTTTGCGCACCACTTTCGAGTCATCGACCAATAAGAAATTGTACGCCATACCAGTCCCCTCTATTCCATTCGTACTTGTGCGCCCTGACACCGAAGCCACACCTCACCGCTACCGACTTGCAGCGAAATCGTGCGCGCATTCGAGCCGCCGACGTCTTGCGCCTTGATCAAAAGGTTGTTCTTCCAGAGAATCTTCCGCAGCACGGTAACGTTCTTCTTGCCAATCTCGAACACGTGCGCGGTATCATTGATTTCTGCGCCACCGGCGACAAAGATCTGCAGATCTTGCTTGCGACTACCGCCGGAAAGGATCTTGTCGAGTAGCAAGGCCACGCCGGTATCGACGTACATCTGGGGGCGAGCTTCCGCTTTGGCAGGATCTGACTTGGACAAAGGAAGCAAGCAATGGATCATGCCGCCCACCCGCTTGTGCGGATCGAAGACGGCAATCCCCAAGCAGGAGCCAAGATGCGCCGCAGCAAGCGTCATCTCCGGGTCGTCCGATATCGCCATTTCAGCGATCCCGACGTTTGTTTGTTTCGCGTCCGCCACTATGCTCTCCTTCTTCCTACTACGGCTGCGCCCTGCGGTAGACTGCCGTGTCTACTCGTTGAAATGGGTGAGTAAAACCCGACAGACTTTCGGAATGTCCGACGAACAGATGGCCTCCGGGCCGCAACAAGCCGTGAAAAGTGTCCACTACTTTCTTTCGTAGGTCCGGTTCAAAATAGATCATCACGTTGCGACAGAAGATCACGTCGAACGATCCTTGGAGGGGGTACGGAAACTGAGCAAGATTCAGTCTCTTGAACAGTAGTGATTGCTGGAGAATCGGCTTCACTTTGTAGCCTACATCCCCTTCCCATCGCACCGGCGTAAAGTAGCGCTCGATGAGCTCGGGAGCGACATCTTTGAGTTGCTCCGGAAGATAGATCCCCCGCATCGCTCGCTGCAGCACGGTGGTGCAAATATCCGAGGACAGGCATCGAAACGCGGTATGCTCCGATCGAAGATGTTCCGCGGCTGAAATCGCCAAAGAGTATGGCTCCTCACCGCTTGAAGCCGCGGCGCACCACAGTTTCACCTCGCGCTTTCGTTCTTGTCGCCATTGGCGAAAGAGCCCCTCCAGGAAGTCGAAGTGGGGCCGTTCCCTGAAGAAGAACGTAAGGTTCGTGGATATTGCATCGATCAGGTGGACAAGCTCGTTCGGATCCTGCCCGCGCTCGACATAGAGCAGGTACTCCGATGGATTATGCAGGCGAAGCTCCCGCATGCGCTTGCCAATCCGATTCTGCAGTAGCTGCTTCTTCGAATCGTTCAGCGAGATACCGCTCTCTCGGCGGATCAGATCGCGAAATCGAACAAAGATTTCCTGTTCCATTGCGGGTGCCGCTCGCGTCTACACGGACGATTCCGGTTGTTGTTCGTGGGAAGTGCTAGCGCGACGTCGAGCATGTGACGGCCGCATTCGTCCCAGATCGATTAGCGCAGCAGTATCGAGAATCAACCCGATTGAGCCGTCCGGCATGATCGAACAGCCGGAGACACCTTCTACCTGCTGAAAGACCGAGCCGAGACCCTTGATCACTGCAGAGAAGTTTCCGATGACTTCGTCTACCACCAAGGCGGCAGCGCTTGAGCCGCTTTCAACCACGACAATACTTCCGTCGCAGGGATCGGTGGAGCGTGGCGCAATCCCGTAGAGTTCGCAGATCCTGTAGACCGGCAACAGGGAACCGCGGAATTTCAGCGTTTCGCCGCGTTCCATCGTATACATCAGCATGTCCGGGGTGGGTCGGAGAAACTCGACGATGGACAGACTCGGCACGATAAATCGTTCAGTACCGACCGCGACTTCCATCCCCTCCATAATCGCCAGCGTCAGAGGTAACTGGATGGTGAATGTAGTGCCTTTTCCAATTTGCGAACTGATACTGATACGGCCGCGCATGCTTTCGATGTTCTTTCGTACGACATCCATGCCGACACCGCGCCCCGAAATCTCGCTGACCACCTCGGCAGTCGAGAACCCGGCTGCGAAAATCAGCATGTAGGCATCTTCATCGGAAAGGCGTTGCCCCTCGGCCAGGATCCCCTTCTCACGAGCACGAGCTTGCAATTTCTCGGGGTCCAACCCCTTGCCGTCATCCTCGATGACGACGTTGATGTTCCCGCCTGCATGATACGCCGATAGGCTCACTCGTCCTTGGGCCGGTTTGCCTGCGGCTACGCGCTCAGCAGGCAACTCTATGCCGTGGTCGACGGCATTACGAACCATGTGCATCAAGGGATCGGCCAGCTTTTCAATCACCGTCCGGTCGAGCTCGGTTTCTTCGCCGTCCATTTCAAACCGAATATCTTTATTCAGTCGTTTGGCGGTATCCCAGACGATGCGTGACATTTTCTGAAAGAGAGACTTGATCGGAACCAACCGCATCGACATCCCGATTTCTTGAATTTCGCGGGAAATGCGCTCGAGTTGACTAGAGTTTGTCGTCACCGTGGCGTTGCTTCCTAGTAGGTCCCGACAATTTTTGATCAACATCGTCGAAGTGATGACCATCTCACCGATATACTCAAGTAAGTAGTCAAGTCGCTTGGTCTCGATCTTTACGTAGGACTTCAGTTCTCCCTTGTCCGAGGCATCGGATTTGGACCCGGCTCGCGCACTGCTGCCGTCGCCGCCGGAGGCAGGCGGGGCGGCCACAGCTTTCGCCGCCGACGCTGCAGGCTTTGCACCTTGCTCCACTTCGCTCGCGCGAGCGGTTTCCTCTTTCGGTACGACCTGAGCTGCAGGTGTAGGCGAGCTGGTCGCTTCCACCGTTGGGACAGGCTGAGCCTGAGGGGTCGCCGGCGTGGCCGCAGGAGTCTCGGCGACCTGAACGCCTTCCTCGGTCAACGCGTGTAGTTCCTCGATGTAGGACAGCGCCAGGAGATGGTCTTCCACTTGTCGCACAAAGTCGCGGGTGCGCTTTCGAGAGTTGATCGTTCCGTCGCCCTTGAGTGCAGAACGCACATCTCCGAGGAGCTCACCTTGCAGATCCACATACGTCAGAACGAACGTCTTCAGCGCCTCGGTGAAGCCGATCCGTCCTGTTCGTGCCTTATCCATGAAGGTCTCGGCACAGTGAGAGGAGCGGGTAATCTCTCGCAGATTGAAGTATGCTGAACCTCCCTTCAGCGAGTGCATCGCGCGGAAGATGGCATCTAAATCGTCGCTGGAGTAGCCTTCGGACTTCTCCAGTAGCAGCGCGTCGATTGCGCTAAGGTGTTCCTCTGCTTCGGAGAGAAACTCGACCAGTATCTCTTCGTCACCGTCGATGCGGTATGTCTCCGAGACGAAGGTATCGTCCTTGGCGACAGCAGTGCTGGATTCAGTGGGAACGTCCGTAGCTTCTGACTCCACAGGCTCAGCGGGCAAATCCGCGGTAACCGGGACGGTGGTTGCGCCAAGGGTGGCCAGAAAGTCTTGCGCGAGGCGGGCTGGCCGGGTCCCTTTCGACCAGGCATCCATCACTTCCGCGACCCATTCTCGAAAGCTCAGGAGCGTATCTGCCGGCACGTGCTCCGGCTCTGCCTCCAAGCGGTCTTCAAGCTGATGAGCCACATCCTGAATGCCGAAGAAGCCGACCGACCCTGCGTCTCCTTTGATATTGTGGAGATAGCCTTTGATAAAGCGAAGCAGCGTTTCACGGTCGGTCGCGGTCGGTTCAGTCAGATTGACATAGCCGAGGATACTACCCTCGAGATCTTCCAGTAGCGTGACGTGTGCTTCAACGAATTCCAGAAGAAGCTCGGGATCGGATTGGTCACTCAGGTCCGGACCCCAACCGTCGAGAGCAGGCGCAGCGGAAGCTTCGAACACACTTCGGTTACCCGAACAATAGGCGCCTGCGTCCGTCAAAAAGGACTTCAACCTGCTGATAAAGGCGGCTCGGTCAAGCGACTGCTCATCAGCGAGAACAGCCTCAAGTGCAGCGGCAAAACTATCGTCGCTTCCGCCGGCCGCAGCATCATCGCGCGCCTTCTGGAGCAAGGTGCGGACGAGTGAAAACGATTGGGTGTCTGCCGGATCCAGCATCACCGACAGCAGCGTCAGGTCGTCAATTATGCCCTTCGCGATTTCAAGCGCCATGGTGTTCTAACGGGTAGTGGTAGTTGATCTCTGTTAGAAGCTGTATCGGCCGGGCCTTCCCCGGACGTGAACAGTTTCCGTGAGCCGGAGCTACGTGACTGATGGCCCAGACCAGGTAGTTGACGACTGTGCCGCTGCCATTCCCGTGGTTCGAGTCGGCTCGAGCACAACCGCGCCGCTGCTAGTACGTGGAGAAGACAAGGAAAAACTGTTTGGGCAACAGACGCGAAGAATTGCCTTGCGCGCGGCATCGGAGACATCCGGCGCGCTCTCCGCCATCAGCCGCTCCGTGAGAAATATGTGGGCATGGACGCCATCGGCCCGGATCGAGAGGCTAGCGGTCCAGGAGCTGCAACGGTGAAGCACTTCCGATGCCCGTCATCGAGCGCCATTCGCCTTCCACCCGGGCAACCTGACCTCGCTTCACCAAATGAGCCTGATACTCCGGCGCCTCACCGCCTGCATGCTTCGGATGCAGCGGGCTTCGGAACATCGCATCGCCGGGCTCGGCAATGTAGTTTAACCAGTAATTCGCGTCCTTTATCGACGCACAGGCATGGACAACTTCCGCTTGCTGCGGGCCGGAATTCGCCGATACGCGAATAAATACATAAGCAGCTTTCCAGATTGAATCTTGGGTCATCTTCTTCCTCTTGTCGCAGGCCGGTTCGGCCGATAGCTCTTTGAGCGGCAGGTATCGTCTTCGACTTTAGCCGATCGACTTCGGCCGGAGGATTTGCAGTGGCAGCCTCACGAAGAACGCGGTATCCAGCCAAAGAGCACTGACCGAACCGAGCAGAGGGCGCCTGACCTGTGAATGTCGAGTATATCAATCCCTTCATCGACGCTACGTTGAACGTCCTTAAAACAATGGCCAGCTTCGAGGCGTTTCACCAGACCCCTCAGCTAAAGCCGGACAAGAAAACGTGGGGGGTAGTGACCGGAATGATTGGGCTCGCCGGCGACGACGTCGCCGGGATGCTGATGCTCAGCTTTGATGAAGCCTCAATCCTTCAGATTGTCAGCAACTTGTTCGGCACTCCGTACACAGCGATCAACGACGAGGTAACCGACGCAGTCGGTGAGATCACCAACATGATTTGCGGTGGAGCGAAATCGGCACTCGCGGAAAAGGGCTACAAGATCAACATGGCCACACCGACCATGATCGTCGGCAAAGATGTCGCCATCAGCCAACTGAGCACCACCCCGATTGTGACAGTACCGTTTGAAGGTACCGTCGGCCGCTTTGTCATCGAAGCGAGTCTCACGAGGAAGAAGAGCTCGACCTGAGTTTCCCAACCCGCAAGAAGCTGTGGCAACATGTCATTGCGAAGGTGGCTTGCCACGATAGGAACAATCGCGCGGCGATTTTCCCAGCTCGCA
>JAGRAW010000211.1 GCA_020434415.1 Bdellovibrionales bacterium | reverse complement strand
CGTAGCCGGCCTCGCCGACTACGCGGGTGTGCTCTAACAGACCAGCTCCCAGCCGCCGCCCCGAGGGCGCAGCATTCTGCATAACGGCCAAGAATACTTCGTAAGTGTCCGCTCTCGCCCATGGTAGCGCGAATCGAGAGAGCGGAGTTAGTTCGTGGCTATGTTATGTCCGCGCCTCATTCCATCCTCTCGGCGGAAGCTCCCAAAGCCGGGACGGAGCAGTCGCGCCGCATGATATCATGAAGGTTAGGCAAAAGTATTGATGACGTTGAGCTTGTACGTCCGGACAAGCGAGAACAGGCAGGCCTCCGAGCGCGCACCTCTGTTGCTGCCGGCAACAAGCCAGTTGTGGCGCCCCACAGCAATCGGTCGGATCTGCTGTTCGATGACAATATTCCCAAATTTTCCCCCAAAGGGTGGGGCCGGACGAAGAAGCAGTCATCCGGCGAAAACCACCCTGGGCGAGCGTTTCGTTGCAAACGTCAGTCGGTCCATATCCGGTACTGGGGTTGAGGTTGTTGACGATGCGCAGCAAGGAGTTTGTCCAGTGCACGCACGCCTTCATCCAAGTCCTGTCGCGGAATGCTTTGATAGCCCGCAATCCCTGCCGCTTCATGAGGCGCGTTTCCGGCCAGGTAGTAGCGCAACAGATCCTGGACAGCCGTCGCGGCGTCCCAGAAAGGAGCGTCCAGCACAGCAATTTCCGCACTGCGGAAATTTGCCCTCCGTGACGCGGTTGTGCCGCGCGTCGTCAGCCAGGCGTCGACCTGCCGGTCGATGCATTCCAGCTTTGTCGGAGGGTCAGCCAGAAGTAGCATGAAGCCGTTGAAATAAGAGTCCGCCCGAAGACGTGGATGGGAGAGGCCGACAAAGTTCGGTCTATCGGCCGTGTCTTTCTCCGGGTACGGCACAAGATAGAGCAGCTCATGGCGTTTCCGGTTTCGATCTACCGCAGTTGTCACCATGAATGTCGGCAGCAGAAAGCGCCATGCTTGTTGCTTTTTGCTGGAATTGAGGAACGTCCTCATTTGGGACACTAGTCGATCGCGCAGTTCCTGTTCTGGTTCGATTTTGTGCGAACGGATGGCTAACCAGTAGCGACCGCTTGTTTCGTCCGTTAGCCGTTCGTAAGATCGAAGCTTCCGCAGGAGCGGGATCAGCGGGTGCGGGTCGTACTCTTCAAGAGTGGCGATCAATACCGGCAGATCCGCAAAAAACGGCTGGAGCCGTTCGCGAAGCTCTTTGGCAGACAGCGAGGGCGCTATTGTGACCACGTGCGAGGCGTCGCCTCGATCGATTCGACTGTCAAAATACATCGAGTCTACGGGCCCAAAGGCGATAGTCGTGCCGGATGAAACGGTCGTTTGCCCGTCCCCAAGAAGGGTAAGATACGGAACCTCTTGGTCTTCATGGAGTGGGTGGAAGTCGTCGTAAGACCAAGTGCGCCCATATTGTCCGGACCCAGCCGCAACAAAATCGACGTAATGCGCTCCAAAAGCCAAACGCAGAGAACTGCGTTTCATCAAGCCGCCGATGAAAATACTCGTTTCATTGTTATCCATACCTGTACTCCTTAAAACTAGAACCTCGTTCGAACCGAACTGAATGCACAGGCAGCACACTCAATTCGATTCGAGGTCGGTCTTGTCCGGGAGTTCAGGGAACCGCTAGGTAAACCTTCAAGACTGCTTCTTCGCTGCCCATGTGCGATGCCCCCAAAACGGTGCGTCACGCAGAGACAGTCGAAGGACTTCTTCCCACTTGATCGGCGTCAGAGTAGCGAAAGGGCATGCTCACGTCTACAAGTGTCAGGGGCAAAATGCCGAACGAAGGTTTGGCGACAGAGATCTCTCTTTGTCGCCAAGGAAATGGCGAGGAACAACCGGGTGTCCTATAGCGAGCGGAGGTCATTGAGGGTTGCAAGAACCAGGATCACCAGGATCACGGCCAGTCCGGCGAGTAATGCCGGAGTCTCATAGAACTTCGCTGCACGTTTGCCGACAATGGCTCGCAGCACGGTCAGCACCATTCGACCCCCATCCAAGATCGGAATGGGAAGCAGGTTGAACACACCGACCGCGATACTGATCACTGCCATGATGACCAGAAAAGCTTCCGGGCCCTGTCGGACACTTTCGCCGGAAAGCTTGAGGATCCCCACGGGACCTGACAGTCCCTCAGTCGATACCTTCCCACTGACCAATTGCAGGAGTCCTTTCCCCTGGACGACTACCATGTCCATCGTGGTTCTGCCGGCAAGGCTCAGAGCCTCGACCGCGGATACTCTTTTGATACCCATGGCAAACGAGAGCCCCGCCACTACACGCCCTTCATGCTCGACCGTTTCCAAATCGAGTGCCAGCGGCTCACCGTTTCTTTCCAACACAAGGTGAACATGACCGGGCCCCGCAGTTTGCAGCGCATCGACCAGTTCTCTTGTGCTTGCAACTGGCTTCTCATCAAGACGAACGATTCGATCGTCCGCCAGTATGCCTGCTCGCTCAGCCGGAAGGTCGGCCAGCACAGATGCCACGATCGGAGGAGCGTCCGGATCCTGTGCACCCCAGACCGCAAAGCAGAGCGCGAACAGGGGGATGGCTGTCAGTATGCTGAACAACGGTCCCATAAAGAGCGTCAGCAACTGTGCGCCAACGGAGGCGTTGTGAAACCAACGACGCTCATCGGCAAGCGCTTCTCGACCCGGCGTCTTGGCCAGCTCGAGGACGTTTCCCGCCGCTCCGGCATCTTCACCGACGAACTGAACCGCTCCTCCAAGAGGAATCGGACAGAGCTTCCACTCTGTCTCGCCAACGAGCTTGGAGAGGAGCGGCTTGCCAAAGCCGACCTGGAAGCTGGGCATCGCCATGCCTGTCAACAAGCCTCCAAGAAAGTGGCCGAGCTCGTGAATGAACACGAGTACGGCAAAGCCAAAGAGAGCAGCGGCAGTGGCGAGGCCACCCCAGACGGCCTCTGCGCCGTGGCGTTGCAGCAACCACGCTGCAACCAAGCAAATCCCGAATACAATGAACCCTCGACGTTTCATCTGACATTCCTTTCGTGAATGTGAGGTAGGGAGGCAGTTTGACGCCCGGAGACTAGAAGTTCTCCCAAAACAGGCAGCGATGGGTGGCAACTTCTACAACCTATGGAACAACCATAGAGATCTCTGTCTGCCCGCATGTATGTAGGAAAGAGCACTGGAATGCGTGAAGCATGAGGCTTCTACTAGCAGGAGCCGCAAAGGGTCCAATTGCCGAAAGAGCGTTCCTTTCTGTAGTCTGCGAACTTCGTCGGCCGTTCCACTATCGTAGCGAAGCAGAGTGGCCTATTCCATCGCGCGAAGGGAGGAAGGGGGTCGTGCAGCAGAGTAATTGATTTTAATACTGCCGTCACTCCTTGGTGGCAGTCTTTCGATAACTGCAGAAAAATGCTCTTTTAAACTGCGGCATTTTTGTTCGGTTCTCTAGATCCTTAAATGGCTCACACCGGCTACACTCAGGATTGTCCCTAGCGGACCGTTCACTCGCTCTTTCTCGACGCCGAAGCCCCGTTCACCCGAACCTCCCAAACCAATACGAGTAGTCGCATTCACTCAAGAGAGCGCAGAACTTGCTCTGCGCTCTCGCGAGGAGAGGTAGGATTTTTCGAAGGAATTTGAGAACAGAAAGCGAGGAACTCATGGACGCCGCGTCGTATGAACGATTGCAGAAAGCCTTTGACTCCACCTTCGTGCACTACGAACTCGTGCTCGATGCGTTAGCTACCGCGTTTGCGGAATTTGAACCGTCAAGCGGTGTTGGCGCGAATGTCATCCTTTACGGACGTGGCGGTTTCGGGAAATCCGAGATGGCCAGAACGTTTGCTCAGCTTGTCACCATGACGCCGTTCGTCCAGTCCTTCGGGGCAAGTTCAAGCGAAGAAGCCGTGTGGGGAGAGCTCAATCTCAGGGAGCTTCGAGATGGCGATGCGCTCTCATTTCATCTCGAGCGAAGCTTTCTCAACCATGACTACGCCATCTTCGAGGAAGGACTGGATTTGCCCGGTCGAATTCTTGATGACTTGAAAGACACGCTCTCGGCGCGGTGCTTCCGGCGCGGCACGGTGCAGTATCAGATGCGGACTCGTTGTCTCGTGATCTACACCAACCACGATCCCGACGAATATCGCAAGCGAGGGAAATCTGAAGAAGCGCTGATGCAGCGTTTCCCGATTCAGGTAAAAGTCGAATGGCCGAGCTATGATGCAAAAAGCTACCGGCGGATGTACCAGGGACAGATTCCCAAGTATGCCGACCTGGCACCGTTATTTGCCCAGATTGTGTCGGGCATCAGCGATACGGGCGACATTGTCGCTCCCCGGGAAGCACTGCATATGCTGAGAACCGTCGTGCAACGTGCTAGAAGCCGAGGCCGTGAACTTATAACCGAGGCAGACATGAAGATCCTGCTCGGCACGTCTCGCTTCGGACGAGATACCACGCGGCTGCAGGCGCTGATCAAAGATGCGCTTGATGCCTGTGGGGCACACATCACGTTGAACGGCTATCGGCTCACGGCGATCCGGTATGTGCAGGAATTGAACCGACTGCCGACGGATGCGCTCGATCGCTATGTCGCGCTGACGAGTGACCTCGAACGGCTGCGCGATAAAGTCCATGCTCTGAATATCCCTGCGGATGACGGAGGGTTCGAGGCCAAGCAGAGCTTGCTCAAGAGTATTACCCAGGCGTTGTCCACGAAGGGAGAGCGCCATGATGCTTGAGAGACTGCTCGATCGCGTACGACAGTATTTCTTTACCGTGCCGCGTATGGAAACCCTTGCCGGTGCAAATGTGCTCGATGTCGAGGGCTCCGCCAAGCTACTTCGACCGCATGGTCTCAGAATCACGTCAGCCAATTTATGCCGTGACCTGAGCCTTCTCGCCTTGGGGGCCGATCTAAGAAACCGCTACGACGTCGAGGCGAATATCACTTTCGAACTCAGAAAGCGTATGCCGTGGTGGCTCCGGATTGTGCCCGGTGTTCATCGAGCAGCGAGCGCTCGGTTGACAAAGGCCCATCTGCGCGAGTGGTTGCTTTTGGAACTGCTCAGCACGGTACAACTGCCGGGGGCGACGTTTCGCAGAAAGTATATTTCCGCTGTCATCCTCTACCTGACGGCGAAGCAGGCGATCTACCAGCTCGGCATGCCGTTCGATGAGGTCCGTCAGTGGTTGAGTAAAGTCACTCGATTGGCGCAAACGGTCAGCGAACACGAGCAGACACTCCTCGAAGCCTTGCCGGATGATGCCACGATGAGCGAGCTGCCGCCAATGTTGCAGGCCCAGTTCGATGCTGCAAAGGAGGATGCAGAGCTTTTCTTTTCCGGCGAGGAGTATCGAGCGGCTTATGCTGTGGGCAAGGCTGTGCGCCGACTTATCGAAGTGCGGGAGAGAAAGCTGGTCGAGACAGGCAGCCATGTCTTTCAGCTCGAGCAACTTCTTTCCCATCCCGGGCGAGCGATCGTGCTCGAGACTTCACGCGAACTCGAGCAGTTTCAGGCCTTCGTGCTGGAGAAGCTGCGCGAGTTTCAGCCGGATCCCCGCGGTGATGAAATGAGATTTCGTCCACTCCGGGACGCAAGCGAACTTCGACTCGCAAGGACGTCGTCGCTCGCCTTATCCGCAGTTCATCCGCCGCTTTTCTGGAAGCGTGTCGCGGACCGCGGTGTGGATGTTCGCGAGTACGGCTTCATCGAAGAGGAACGTCCTCGGGCACACCTGTTGATCGACAAGTCGCCCTCGATGCTCTTTTTTGGCCGGCTATTCAAGGCGGGAGGAGTGCTGTTCAATCGACTGCTCGGCACGCTCCAAGGAAACGCTGATGTGACATTTCAGCTTTTTGACGAGCGAACAGCGAGCGAGATTGTCATTGATGGGCCTTACGAAGCGCAACAGGTAATGACGATGATCCGGATGGCGAACTTTGTCGGGTCCGGCACAGATATTGACAAGGCGCTACGAAGCGCGATTGCCGGTATCCGCAAGCTCCCGCGACGGCGAACGCCGGACCATCTAATACTTGTCAGCGATGGGAAGGCAAAAGTTACGTTGGACGCTGCAGAATGTGAGCACATCAAGCTTCACTGCTTTCTTCTCGGCGGAAGCAATCCTGAGCTGCGCTCACTGGTCCAACAGACGGAGGGTGTTTACCAGGAATGCTGATGCGCTGGTAGATACTGCACGCAAAGTGCTTCGCGAAAGAAGTAGGGCTCTGCGAGAGAGAGGTTTATACAGTTCTCCTCGCATCCCTTTCTCTTTCCAAATATCGGACCGGTTTCCCAATACCGGCTGAGGGAACTGCGAACGGTCTGGCAGCAGGCCCGGTGACTCTAAGGCTGGGGTGCCGAACCAACGAGCAGCCGCTTTGCCTCTTCCGCCATATCTTCCAGATACTTGTCCGGCATGGTGCGCATCAAGATGTCTGACCCGGTCTCGCAGGCGTGCATCTCCGTCCAGAGGGCATACTCGGTGAGTCCCTTTTGATCGTCTCGCTCCTTCTTAAGCAAATTGTTGAGCATGAAGGCTCGGCTCTCATACGAACCTCCTAGAGTCTGTATGATGCCGGGGAGTCGACTGTTGTCAGACGAATTGGGGTTGTAGAGGAAGTCCCACTGCTCCTGCGCGAGCGCCGCCCGCGCTTCCGGAGTTGTGGCTGCCCGTTCTCTCTCGTCAAACTTCTTACGGAACTGTGCCGAAAGCTCCTTCAGGTAGTCCACTCGCCCGGACTGATAATCGACAGAACCACCCGCCATTGTTCGATGTGTGGAGAATTGTCTCGCGATGAGCCACGGTGGAGTCACATACGCGGCCCAATGATTATGGTAGATATCGTTCGCGGCGCTAGCTATCGTGCTGTGGTCCCGATGGTTCGTGAATTCCTCGCGCATTGCGCGCCGGTAGATGTCTTTGTAGTAATCCCGCGAGTTTTCGCGGATATCTGAAAAGCGTTTGCCAACGTCCGGATGGTTCTTCGTTAGCTGCTGCAGGTAAGTCCACGAACTAAAGGGGATGTAGTTGTTTTCTTCATCGTTGAAGAGCTGATTTAGTCGTTTCCAGTTGTGCCGTCCCGCAGCGTCTTGTTGCGCTTGAGTAGCATTGGGTCCCAGCACGACAAACCCTGCCGTCCTAAGCTCTTCAGTGCTGAACGATTTT
>JAGRAW010000210.1 GCA_020434415.1 Bdellovibrionales bacterium | reverse complement strand
ATCTGCTGCAGCAGTATCGTCTTACCGGCTCGGGGCGGGGCTGTAATCAGCGCTCTCTGCCCTTTCCCGATTGGCGACATCAAGTCGATGATACGCGATGCCATTTGCTCCGGAGACGTCTCCAGTTTGAGGCGTTCTTCCGGGTAGAGCGGCGTCAGGTTGTCGAAAAGGATCTTTCCTTTCTGCGACTCCGTCGCTTCGTAGTTGATTTCATTGACCTTGAGGAGGGCAAAATACCGCTCCCCTTCCTTGGGCGGACGAATCTGGCCGCTGACGGTGTCGCCGGTGCGTAGATTGAAACGGCGGATTTGCGCCGGGGATACGTAGATGTCATCCGGCCCCGGGAGGTAGTTTGAATCCGGCGCTCGTAGAAAGCCGAAGCCGTCAGGCAAGGTTTCGAGCACACCGGAACCGTAGATCTGTCCGTCAGAATCTGCCTGCGCCTCAAGAATGGCGAAGATGAGATCCTGTTTACGCTTCGTGGCCGCGCCTTCGATGTTAAATTCTTCAGCCAGTTTGGCCAGTTCGGTAATGTCCGATTGCTTCAGTTCAGCTAGGTTCATGAGTAGAGTTATTGATGAATGGTGAGATTATTCCTGTGTGCCGAACAGGTAGTCCGCGTGTACAAACGCGGAGAGAATGTCCAGCAACGTTAGACCAGTCTGCGCCTCAGCCTGCTCACTACACTCAGCCGACGTATTCACATCAAACTGCGCGGGTTTCCTAGCTGAGGTGTAAGGGAAAAGTTTATTCAGGGAAAAACACCCCTCTGAATTCGATTTGGCCAACCGAATTACTTAAAGGGCTGTGAACAGACTAACTTTAACGAAGCGAGGATACCGCAAAGTACAAGAACCGTCAACGGGAATATGCTCGCGCCCTCGTCACGACGTGAGCGAAGCGCGATTAGCCCGCAGAGGCGGCGAGCCGCTCAGCAATCGTCTTCGCTTGCACCGGCTTGATATACTGCACGTCCAATGCGCTGACACCTGAACTCTGTTGCTGATGACCGCCGAAGGAGTCGATGACCTTAGTAGGTTTGCACAGGAGTAGCGCTACTGCTGGAGTACCGCTCAGTGCAGACGGATCTACATCGAGCAGTTCAATCGGCTTGCGGAGCTCATCCTGATAGCCCGCCTGTAGCGCCGCGAGTTCAGCCTGCGCGACGTAACTCATTTCGCTCAAAATGGTTATCGCGCCGGTAGTGCTTCGTTCAAGCAAGCAGCAATACCGTTCGCCGGGAGCGGCTGAAACGGTGACCAGCGCAACTGCCGATTGCGGCAACGCCGAAAAAGCACGAGCGATGAAGATCGACAGGGCCGTGACTTGTGCTCCGACACCCGCGGCGAACCCCTGGGCAGTGGCGATGCCAGTACGAAGGCCGGTGAAACTACCGGGGCCGGCAGCAACGACTAGCTCCCTGATGTCGCGGGACTGAGCACCTGCCTGAAGACAGACCTCGCGGATTAGAGGAATGAGCGACTCCGCGCTACCCGAGGTATCGTCGGTCGCGAGACAGTGACTTCCCGGCGCCGCTTCAAGCGCTACGTAAGTGGTAAACGTAGAAGTGTCGATCGCAAGGCGCACGTCAGTCGGCCGTTTTTTCCTTGATTTCCGACTCGTGCACAGCTGCCCCGGCGCCCGTATCGGCTTCATTGGTATCCCACTGCGTTTCCCCGCCCAGACTCTTCGGATCGCGGGTGATGTCATTGGTCAACGCAAAGACCATGAGGCTAACCAGCAGCAGCATCCCGACACCCTGGGCGTATTCCTTCTTGCGAATGCTGATTGGGCCGAAAAGTGCCTCGATAATGAAAAACATTAAATGTCCGCCGTCGAGAATCGGAATCGGCAACAGGTTCAGCACCGCCAAGCTGACGCTAAGAAGGGCAGTAAAACGCAGGAGTCGGTCAATCCCCTCCTCTGACTGTTCGCCTGCCGCATCCAGGATGAACAACGGCCCGGCAAGATCCTTGGGGGAAACGTTTCCGGTCAGCATTCCCCACAGACCTTGATAGGTCAGCAGCGAGTTATCGAGCGTCCAGGAAAAACCGAGCGCGAGCGCTTCACCTGGTCCGACTTCTTGATGGAGCAACAGCGGAGTGATACCGACGAGGTAAACTGCCTTCTTTTCGCCCGTGATGAGCCGAAGCTCTTTGCGCTGCGGATGCACGACGACCGTCAATGCTTGGCCGCTCCGCTCGAGCGCCATCTCGATCGGCTGACCCGTGCCTTCATGAATCGCTTGCGCTAGCTGCTCCCAGCGTTCGATTGGTTTACCGTCAATTGCCGTGACACGGTCACCTTCAGTGAGTCCGGCAGTCTCGGCAGGCGAGCCCGGACTCACCTTCCCGATAATCGAGGCCTCCTCCATCCGATCCCCGCCAAAGACGAGCGCGACGACAAAGATCAGCGCGATTGCGAACAGAAAATTGAACAACGGTCCGGCAAAGACTATCGCCGATCGCTGCCAGAAGTTCTTTTCGATGAACCAACGCTTTCGATCGGATAGGACGGCAAGCGTCTCCGGAGTCAGCTCAGCTGCGTCAAGATCCGCAGGCTCTCCATCTTGATCGCGGACCGCTTCGTCAGTCACCTGAGCGCCGGTGAGCATATCCGGCATATCCCCGACCATCCGCACGTAGCCGCCGAGGGGAATAACACTTAGCTGATAAGTAGTTTCCTTTCTTCGAAAGCGAAAGATTGATGGTCCGAATCCGACCGAGAAACGAACGACGCCGACGCCGCACCACTTCGCGACAAGGAAATGGCCTAGCTCGTGAATGAACACCAAAACACCGATCACGACGATCGGCATCAACACCTGATGAAAGAACCAAGCCATCTAATTCGCTCCCTCCGGCTATGGCCGAAGCCTTTCTGTAATCCCGGCACCTCAGCCGACTCTGCCGCGCAGCCGGCGGACTTCTCCACCGAGCAGGGTGCTGAAAAACTCTTTTGAGCACCCTGTTAGTCCGGGCGACGGACCGCCCGGCAGATTTCAAGGGCGTTAAGTCCTTGCAATCTGGAGTGCGCAAAAACAAAGTTTTGCTTGCACGACCTGAAAAAGACCATGGAGGGTCTTTTTCAGCAATCTGCTAGGCCTTGAATGGCCCCCTCAGCTTTGAGTTACGTGAGCGCCAGCCTCGACTCCACTTGTCGAACAGCAAGTTCAGCAATAACATTTGATGCCTGTTCTCGCGCCCAGGCATCCGCTCGCACAATATCATTAACACTTTCGAGCGCTTTGGGCTGCTCCCGCCTTGCCATAACTCTAGCAACAACCTCTGAAATCTGACCGAAGCAGATGGCGCTCGACGAGCAAACACCAAGGTATGATTCTACCGCAATCTCGTTCGCTGCGTTAAGCACCGTCGGCATGTCTCCGCCCCGATCGAGCGCCTCGTAACAGAGCGCCAATGCCGGGAAGCGCTCTGTATCGGGAGCTCGAAAGTGAAGGCTTCCCTGCTTGGCTAGATCAAGGAAGGAGGCGCCGCTCGCAGTCACTTGAGTCCCCGGCCGCTGCTTGGGGTCGTCGCTTCGCAAATAGCTCAAAGCGAACGCGATAGGGACGCGCATGTCGGTTTGGTACAACGCTGCGAGCATGGTACCGTCGTCGTACTCCGCAAGCCCATGCACGATTGTCTCCGGATGAATGAGCACCTCGATTCGTTCGCCGGGCAAGTTGAACAACTTTGCGGCCTCGATGACCTCCAATCCTTTGTTCATCAGACTGGCGGAATCGACAGAAATCTTTGGCCCCATGTTCCACCTCGGGTGGCGGACGGCACGCTCGGGAGGCGCGTGATAGACCTCCTCCCGACTGAGGTCGAGAAACGGTCCGCCGGAAGCGGTCAGGATAATCCGCCTCGGCTGCCCCTGGCACGTTCGGCTTAGGAGGCATTGAAAGACGCTACTATGCTCGGAGTCGACCGGCACAATCGCTGATGTGCTCTTCTCGAGGGCTCGGTTAACCAGATCTCCGCCGGCAACCAGGCTCTCTTTGTTAGCGAGCGCGATATGTTTGTTTGCTTTGATAGCTGCCAACGTGGGACGTAATCCGGCGAAACCGACGACTGCGCAGAGGACGGTATGAACACTGGGGTGCACCGCAGCAGTCTCCAAACCCTCCTCGCCGATTGCGATGTCGACTGCACCACCCAGTGCGGCTCGAACCACATCCGCACTCGCTGCATCTGCTACACCGATGAGTGCCGGACGAAATTCCTTCGCTTGCTCGATAAGCAGCTCCAGATTGCGCCGGGCGGTTAGCACCTGCACCGAATACGCCCCCGGATTCTCTCTCACAACCGATAGCGCCTGAGTCCCAACCGAACCGGTTGCCCCGAGAATAGCGAGATTACCAATCTGAGCAGACACCAGCGACTCCCTCCTTAGACAAGAAAAAGAACTGGCACTGCGAACAACAAGGCGTCGACACGGTCGAGCAGCCCGCCGTGACCGGGAAGTAAGGATCCCGCGTCCTTTACCTCGTACAGACGCTTCAACAGCGATTCCGCAAGGTCGCCGAATATCGCCATCACACCCACCAAGACACCGAACGCGATGATGCGCACGATTCCGAAAGGGAAACCAAAGATCAGGCTTCCGAGCCAGATTCCCGCCACCGCCCCGACAAGCCCACAGAGCCCGCCGGACACCGTCTTGTTTGGACTGATGCGCGGCGCGAGTTTCGGCCCGCCAAACGCACGCCCACCGAAGTACGCAAAGGTATCCGCGCCCATCACCCCGAGGAGCAGCCAAAGCAGCAATGCACCGGGAAGCTCTGCGGCAGCGATCACGAGGCAGCTACCGAGGACCCCCGTATACCCTAGCCCGACGAACGCTCCCGGAAGAAAGCGCTGATAGTCTCCCTGATGCCGCTGTGCCTCGACATCTAAAATCGACACGAGCAACACCAGAACCACCGCCAGCACCAGCCCCCCACTCATCCCCGGCAATCCCCAACAGAGAAAGCCGAAAGGCAACAGTAGCGAACAGAGGACGAGCTGCAGACCGCGCTCGCGTCGCGAAGTCGCCGCAAATGAAAAAAATTCGTAATTGATTATCCCGAAACACAGGACCGCCAGAGCGATCAGGGGCCATCCGCCGACGAGCATGATGCCCACTACCGGCACAAGTAAGACAAGAGCGGTGAGAATGCGCTCGACAAGCACGATTAGGAAGCCAGTGATTTTTCGAGTTGTTCTGACGTCAGCCCAAAGCGACGTTCCCTCCCGGCATACTCGTCCAGACAACGCTGTAAAATCGCGTCATCGAACTCCGGCCAATACTCGGGGACGATCACCATTTCGGCATACGCGATCTGCCACAGGAGAAAATTGGACACTCGCAGCTCACCACTCGTCCGGATTAGCAAATCCGGATCCGGCATGTCGGCGGTCCACAGCGATCGAGAGATGTCTTCTTCGGATATTGCGTCCGGTGCCAAGGTCCCTGCGGCTGCCTCAGCAGCAAGGCGACGCGTAGCTCTGAGAATCTCCTCGCGTGCACCATAACTGATGGCAAGGACAAGGTTGAGTCCGCTGTTGTCCTTCGTCCGCTCGATATCGCGCTCCAGCGCATCACGCACCGTAAACGGCAGCCGCTGGATATCACCGATAGCTCGAAGCCTGACATTATTTTCGGTGAGCGACTGAAGCTCGGAATCGAGGTAGCGACGAAACAGTTTCATCAATCCCGCAACTTCGTCGCGAGAGCGATTCCAATTTTCGGTCGAGAAACTAAACAAGGTCAGGTACTGAATGCCTCGCTTCGCGCACCCTTCGACGATCTCTCGCACCGCCTTGGCACCGGCTCGATGCCCCTCCAAGCGACCCAGCCCACGCGCCCTGGCCCAGCGACCATTGCCATCCATGATGACCGCAACGTGTTTCGGTAGAGGATTCTTTTCGGGCGTAGTCATACCGGTGCGAGAGTCTGAGAAAGGCTCAGACCTCCATGACCTCTTTCTCCTTGGCGACGAGGAGCTGATCGATCTTGGCGATGTACTCGTCGACGCTCTTCTGAACTTTGTCCTGGCTGCGCTTGCTGTCGTCTTTCGCCAGGTCCCCGTCCTTCTCCAGCTTCTTCAACAAGTCGTTCGCCTCACGACGATGGTTTCGAACCGAAATGCGTATTTCCTCCGCGAGCTTGTGGAGATGTCGCACAATTTCCTTTCGGCTTTCTTCCGTCAGCGCAGCGACCTTGATACGCAGCGTATTGCCGTCTCGGCTCGGGTTGAAGCCGAGGTCGGACGAACGGATAGCTTTTTCGACCGATTCGACGGCACTGGCGTCATATACCTGCACGACGAGCAAGCGGGGTTCGGGGGAGCTGATCTGTCCCAGATGAACCAGAGGTGTGCGACTGCCGTAGTAGTCGACGTCGACTCCTTCGAGCAAACTGGTCGAGGCTCTCCCGGTGCGCATTTTCTGGAGGTCTCGTTTGAACGCCTGTACTGTCGACTCGCATTGCTCTTCAAGCTGCTCGAGCACTTCTTCGGGACTCGCGACCGCCATGGCTCTCCTCCGTACGTTCTGCTGTTAGGAACCGCTCCGGGTTACCCATGTCCCAACCTGCTCGCCATCGACCACGATGCGTTCGATGTTGCCGGGGACATTGATATTGAAGACGCGAATCGGAATGTCCTCTTCCATGCAGAGTGACAACGCCGTCGCGTCCATCACTTTCAAATTGAGTTTCAGCGCATCGATAAATGCGAGCGACTCGAATTTGACGGCGTCACCCGACAATTTGGGATCTTTGTCGTAGACACCGTCGACTTTCGTGCCCTTCAGAATGAGCTCGGCGCTGATTTCCTTCGCACGAAGTGCCGCGGCCGTGTCCGTAGTGAAATATGGATTTCCCGTGCCGCACGCGAAGATAACGATGCGCTCTTTCTCGAGGTGGCGCTTCGCTCGCCGAGTAATGAACGGCTCGCAAATCTCGTTCATCTCGATAGCGGACATCACCCGTGTCATCACGCCTTTGCGCTCGAGGGCGTCCTGCAGCGCGAGCGAGTTGATGACCGTCGCGAGCATCCCCATATAATCGGCGGAGACACGGTCCATTCCCTTCGCTGCGACTGATACCCCGCGAAAGATATTCCCCCCGCCGAGCACGACGCCTACTTGGATACCCTTGAGGTGAACCGACTTTATCTCATCGGCAAGCCGCTCGAGAATCGTCGGT
>JAGRAW010000020.1 GCA_020434415.1 Bdellovibrionales bacterium | reverse complement strand
TAAGGCAGGCCTGATCAAGTTCCATTCCTAAGTTGCCGATCATTACGAAATGACCATTAACTGCGGGGGGTCGAAGTCGGATGAAAGGTGACCAGAGGAGAAAGTAGGACAGCGTTCGCTATTCACCGACGAATGTCCGAGTACTGGTATGGCTGAGCTTGAATCGGAAGGGGGATTCCCCCAGTTTGCGGCATTGAGCTGCTGCCTGTTGATTGATTCGAGCTTTCGTTCGAGACGAGAGGTTATCAAGGACATCAAAGCGACTGCTCTGTTCGAAGAGATCATTGAAGCGCAGTCGTTGCCCGACGCGTTCGAGCGTCTCAAGGGACGTTCGTTCGATGCCTGCTTCTTGGGTCCTTCCCTGCAGATCGAGGCGACCGCTTCTTTTCTTGAGCGAGCGAAAGAAGTATCGAAAGCAAACGATTGTGCTTTCGTCCTTATCTATCGTGCAGCGGTGGAGACTACCGCCTTCGTGCAGGAGAGTCCCGCCCATAGCGTCGTCGTCGGAGATGCGACGAAGCGTGCCTTCAGTGAAGCCACTATTCGTGCGGTGCTGCTTGCATGCGAAAACTCACCATGGCCCGGCGTGCGATTGGATCAGGACGGCAGTCTGCTGGTCAAAGAAGGAGACATCTGGCGGAAGGTTTCCAGTGAACCGCCGCGCCCCGTTCGGTCGACGCCCGCGTCGCTACCTTCCGGAGTGGGGCAAGAGCTGCTTGCCTCGCTCGAGGTGATGGATGAGGAAGATTCAACCTCGAACGAGCTTTTGCGCTTACTGAGAAAGGTGCTGGAAAGTCCGCTTCCGGTAGATGACGGGACAGACGAAGCGCGCTTCGCTCGCTACGTATTCGCTGCCGTCGAAGAATGGAAAGAAGAAGCTAAGAACTTAGGCGCGAAAGACGCCGGACGAAATCTACGACGGAAACTGCAAGGGTACGCGCCTACCTCCGAGTAGCGAACGCGAAACGCTCGTGCGAGTCGGAGCTGTAGCGGTCGCGGGGCGACCACTACAGCAGCATTGCAATCGCCGTACTATCGCCAGAGTGCGCCAAGCAGCTCTTGATCTTGCAGCGCTTGGTCGAGCGCCTGTGCCATGGCGATGCCCAAAGAATCCTGCACATCGCTCGCAGACACGACAGGAAACTGGCTTGTCCTGCTACCGTGATACGTCCCGGAATAGACGCTGTTGCCGCTTCGATCGACTACCTCGACGTACACGGCAGCCGTGCTTTCGATAACCCCGCTAGTAGTGGTGGTCACCTTACTCTGCCACTGGCGGACTTCTCCCCGCACTACCGTCGCGGCGGTTTCATCGACAGTGATTCCTCGCTTTTCGAAGACGGCTGCCATGGCCTCGGCGACTCTCGTGCCGACATCGCCTTCCGGTTTTGTCACTCCGGGCGCTTCTCCTAGCTCTTGTCCCTGTGCTTGGCCGCGAACGTCCTTGAAGTCCCGGACAGCAATGGTCGCGCCGAGTCTTGGCCGCGCTTCTGCCGCAGGTGTTGGAATCTCCGGAACTGCAATGCTGGCGCCGATATGGCGAGCGCATCCGGAACTGATTACCGTGGCGAAAAGCATGAGACCGAGGAAATACGACTTGTTCATTTGCGATACTCCAATATCGAAGCCTAAACCGCTCGAAAGTGCCTGAACTGTTGAAATGAAATCCTAGCTTATTCGTCTTATTGCCAGGCGAATTCGACGTAGGAGTCGTTCAGGCGTGCCTTTCTGATCGGATACCGGATCGCGTAGTTAAAGGCAATGTTTTCCATTGGTTAGGTTTGACAAAAAAAGGGTTCTGCCGCTTTTGCACTGAAGTACATCATTCTGGGCGAAGAGACGATAATAGTTGGGGGTTCGTAGGTAGCCGGCAAGTCTCGGCTACCGTCGCGTCCGACAGATGAAGTAGTGATGATTTCGATATATGAGATGCTTGACCGTAACGAGGATTTGGTCGCGTATCGATTGCGGATGGACTAAGCGCACATTAAAGGGAGGAAAGGCATGATCGGCAGAATCTTTCTATTTATCCTGACGAACATTCTCGTCATCACAACTTTTTCCATCATCTGCAGTATCTTCGGTATTGGCGACTACGTTACTGCATCAGGCGGCATCGATTTCGCAGCCCTGCTGGTATTCTGCTTGGTATGGGGGATGGTTGCCTCGACCATTTCTCTCTGGATGTCCCGTTGGACGGCCAAACGTTTCCTGGGAGTGAAAGTCGTTGATCCCAACGCTCCTGGAGAATACGACTGGCTCGTGGCGATGGTGCACAGCCTAGCTCAGCGCGCAAATCTTCCCGCCATGCCTGAGGTTGGTGTATTCGCCAGCGATGACGTCAACGCATTTGCCACCGGACCGACGAAGAAGCGTTCGTTGGTCGCGTTTTCCTCAGGACTGCTGCGGGGTATGAGCCGGCAGGAAATTGAGGGCGTGGCCGCGCATGAAATCGCGCACATCCAAAACGGCGACATGGTGACGATGACGCTGCTCCAAGGTGTCATCAATGCTTTCGTGATGTTCTTTGCGAGAATCGCGGCCCATTTCGCAAGTCAATCCGTTCGAGAAGAGTTGAGCGGGGTAGTTTGGTTCGTAACCGTCATCGTCTTTCAAATAGTGTTCGGGATACTCGGGTCGCTGGTCACGTGTTGGTTCTCCCGTCGTCGAGAGTTCCGCGCTGATGCGGGTTCGGCGAAGCTTGCGGGTCGAGGCTCGATGATTGCCGCACTCAAGGCGTTGCAGAACGTCGGTGAAGCCGAGGCGATGCCTGCGTCGATGCGCGCCCTGGGGATCCGAGAATCAGGCGGCGGTATCCGGGCGCTGTGGTCGACGCACCCGTCCCTCGCTGATCGAATCAAAGCCCTGGAAAGCTATTCTGCTCAATAATTTGCATCGTAAAGGGCGACTTCAGCGGGCTGAGTTCCATGGAGTCGCCTTACTTTCGCCCTTGCGGCGCTTTTCTGGACATGCCCATCGCTCCCCCTATCGGCTGTCCGAGAAGCTAAAGGAGCGCGGCCGCCCCGAAGATTGACGTCATTTCCGCGAGCGAGCCGCTGCGGAAGCCGCTCCCGCAGCGCTTCTCTGGTTCGCGTGAAGCGCCCACTAGAAAGATGACAAAATTCCCAGTTATGGTAAGGGACTTCTCGCTTCTGTTCCCGACGTTTGCTTCCAGCCGATACACCGGGTGCCGGTTCGTCTGACCGCTCGAGTTCGCCGGGTTATGCTTCTGCGAGCGGCATTTAGCTGTAGGGCGCCGAAGGCGTAATCCGGGGGATTTCCCTAGTGCCCCGCCTTCGGCTATACTTTAGCGCAATATTCAACTACTCTGTGGTAGTAGCTAAGCGGCCGGTTTTCAACGGCCTTTTTTGTATCAGGAAACGATGGGCTTCCGGCTTTTGGGCGGACAGTTTTTGAAGGAATTGAATAGTGAGTTCCGACACTGAAACACTAGAGAGATTTGCGGGTGAAGAATACAAGTGGGGCTTCGTTACCGATATCGAAGCAGACACGGTGCCTCCAGGCCTTGACGAGGACGTGATTCGCCAAATTTCCTCCAAAAAAGGTGAGCCACAGTTCATGTTGGACTGGCGCCTGAAGGCCTATCGTCGGTGGTTGGATATGAAAGAGCCCCATTGGGCGTTCGTCAACTATCCGCCGATCGATTATCAGGCGGTCAGCTACTACTCAGCGCCGAAAAAAAAGCCTGAGCTGGCAAGTCTCGATGAAGTAGATCCGAAGCTTCTCGAAACGTACGAGAAGCTGGGCATTCCCCTGGAGGAACAGAAGCGGTTGGCAGGCGTTGCCGTCGACGCCGTGTTCGATAGCGTCTCTGTCGCGACAACCTACCGGGAGGAGCTGGCAAAGCACGGTATTATCTTTTGCTCCTTCAGCGAGGCGGTTCAAGAACATCCCGAGCTGATTCAGAAGTATCTCGGGTCGGTCGTTCCGCATACGGACAATTTTTTCGCGGCGCTCAACTCTGCGGTCTTCACTGACGGCTCATTCGTTTATATTCCGAAGGGTGTGCGTTGTCCGCTGGAGTTATCGACGTATTTCCGCATCAACGCGCAAAACACCGGGCAATTCGAGCGTACTCTGATCATCGCCGATGAAGGTAGCTATGTGAGCTATCTTGAGGGATGCACCGC
This sequence comes from Bdellovibrionales bacterium, assembly GCA_020434415.1. GTDB lineage: Bacteria > Bdellovibrionota_C > UBA2361 > SZUA-149 > SZUA-149 > JAGRAW01. The sequence goes on along the minus strand of JAGRAW010000020.1, from coordinate 17,661 downwards.
ACCGATGCGCGACGAGAACCAGCTTCACGCTGCAGTCGTCGAACTTATCGCATTGGAAGATGCGCAGATTAAATATTCGACAATTCAGAACTGGTACCCGGGGGATGAGCAGGGCAAAGGCGGGATCTACAACTTCGTCACGAAGCGAGGTCTGTGCGCGGGTGCCCGTTCCAAGATTTCCTGGACGCAGGTGGAAACAGGTTCGTCGATCACGTGGAAGTATCCTAGCTGTATCTTGAAGGGCGATAATTCCGTTGGCGAATTCTACTCCGTTGCCCTCACCAATCGTCGTCAACAAGCCGACACGGGCACGAAGATGATCCATATCGGCAAAAACACGACGAGTACCATCGTCTCGAAAGGCATCTCTGCCGGGGAAGGTCAGAACTCGTATCGAGGCCTGGTAAAAATAATGAAGAGTGCCGACGGTGCTCGAAATTTCTCGCAGTGCGATTCGATGCTGATGGGTGACCGTTGTGGAGCCCATACCTTTCCCTATATCGAGGTGAAGAATCCAACGGCCAAAGTCGAGCACGAAGCCACGACTTCCAAAATCGGCGAGGACCAAATTTTTTACTGTAATCAAAGGGGCATCTCGACCGAGGATGCCGTGAGCATGATTGTCCATGGGTTCTGCAAAGAAGTGTTCAAGGAGCTGCCGATGGAATTCGCCATCGAAGCTCGGCAGCTTCTGGCAATCAGCTTGGAAGGAAGCGTAGGGTAGGAGAGAGAAACGATGAGTTTGTTGGAAATTCGGAATCTGCAGGCACGTATCGACGGCGTCGAAGGGAAGGACATCCTTCGCGGTTTGGATCTGACCATCAACAAAGGAGAGGTGCATGCGATCATGGGGCCGAACGGCTCCGGCAAAAGCACCCTGTCCTACATCTTGGGTGGTCGTGAGGGATACGAGATCACGGGAGGAGAGGTTCAGTACGAAGGGAAGGACTTGTTGGAGATGGATCCCGAAGAGCGTGCGCGCGAGGGAGTATTTCTAGCCTTTCAATACCCGGTGGAACTTCCCGGTGTGAACGGAACGTATTTTCTTCGAACTGCCTTGAATGCGGTGCGTGAGCATCGCGGAGAGAAGCCAATCGAAGTGCGCGACTTTTCCAAGCTAATTCGGGAGAAAGCAGAGCTGCTTGACCTTGATCCGAGCCTACTGAATCGGGCGGTGAACGAAGGATTCTCCGGTGGGGAGAAAAAGCGCAACGAGATCCTTCAAATGGCGATACTCGAGCCAAAGCTTGCCATTCTGGATGAGACCGATTCCGGCTTGGATATCGATGCACTCCAGATCGTTGCTGAAGGGGTGAACCGCTTGAAGAGCGAGCAGAACGCGGTGCTCTTGATCACCCACTATCAGCGGCTGCTGAATTACATCGTCCCCGACTTCGTGCACGTATTGGTCCAGGGTCGAATCGTAAAATCGGGTGGGAAGGAGTTGGCGCTCGAGCTGGAAGAGAAAGGCTATCAGTGGGTACGTGACCATGCTGAAGCACAAGCAGCAGCGTAGCCGGCGGAGCGGAGGACACTAAGGAGGAGCGCATGGAAAAACAGGCAAGCCCGACGACGAATACCCCCCCGTGGGTGCGTACGAACTTCGAACAGTTCGAGCGGGAACTCAACGGCAGCGCCGGTAGCACCTTCCACGAGTTAAGGCGGAAGGCCTTCGATCGTTTCGTCGCACTCGGCCTTCCAACGACGAAGCATGAGGACTGGAAATACACCAACGTACAATCCCTGGCGAAGACCACTTTCGTTCCCAGCGCTCCTGGAGCAACGGTGGAGTTGTCCGCGGTCGAGTCGTTGTCGCAGATGCTGCCGGAAGCGGTTCGAGTGGTCTTCGTCGATGGTCGACTTTCTGCAAGTCTTTCATCGCTCGAAGGGCTTGCTGCGGGTGCTCAGGTCGGATCACTGGCAGCAGTCTTGGCCGGCGCGGAAGGCAGCGAAGCACTTCGACAGATGGTCGAAGCTCATCTGGGGCGCATCGCACCGTTTGATGAAGAGAGCTTCGTCGCGCTTAATACGGCATTTGTCCATGATGGCGCCGTTATCCGTATCGAGCGTGGTGCGAACGTCGAAGTGCCGATTCTGCTCCTCTTTCTGACCTCGGCGTCTGAGAAGGTAGTATCGCATCCTCGAGTACTGATCGTTGCCGAAGCCGCGAGCAGTGCCACCGTCGTAGAATGCTATGCCGGCGGCACGAATGCGTACTTTACGAGCGGCGTTTCGGAAGTATTCGTCGAGCAAGATGCTGTGCTTGATCACTATAAGCTCAACCTTGAAGGACCGTCCGCTTATCACGTTTCCACCATTCAGGTTGAACAGGAAGCAAAGAGCACGTTCGCGACAAACGCCTTTTCCTTCGGCGGTGCCCTGGTGCGCAACGAGGTAAACCCGACGCTGAAGGGTGAAGGTATTTCTACCGTAATGAACGGCCTCAGTGTGCTTGCAGGGGAGCAGCACGTCGATAACCATACGATTATCGACCACGCAAAACCGAATTGTGAGAGCAAGGAGTGGTATAAGGGAATCTACGCCGACCGTTCACATGGTGTGTTCAATGGTACGATTATCGTGCGGCAGGATGCGCAGAAGACGAACGCTATCCAATCAAATCAGAGTCTACTCCTTTCGAAAGACGCTGACGTGGATACGAAGCCGCAGTTGAAAATTTGGGCGGACGATGTCCGCTGCACCCACGGGGCCACGATCGGACAGTTGGATGAGGATGCGCTCTTTTACTTGAGAAGCCGCGGTATCGGTAAAGATGCGGCTTACGACGTGCTGATTGAAGCGTTCGCCGCTGATATCATCAACGAAGTAAAGCCGGAAGCGCTAAGAGGCTTTCTCAATACTCTGCTGCTCGAGAAACTTCGCTCGACGCGGAAATCTTGAGTGTGGCGAGCGCGTAGTGGCAAGGTACGCAAAATGTCCGCCTTCGTACTGTTCGCGTCCTGCACGGGAAGCCTTCTCCGCGGCGACTTCCGGCGAGATTGTTCAAAGCTGAGATAGGTGCCTGATAGGTAGACCGAATGGTGCGTATTCTCGGCTGGGCAGCCGTTGCGCTCTCGGCGTTCAGTTTTTACTTTGACACAGTGGTGGTGTCGCGGACACGTGCGATGTTGCCGGTGCCGGCTGAAGCGTTTGTGCTCAGCCGGTTTGTGATCGGACTGACGGTAGTCTCGGCATTCTTTTTGATCCGACGCCGTGTGCCTCGACCCGTCCGACATGCCGCCTTACTGCTTCGCGGGATTGGTAATGCCGCAGCCGTCATTTGCCTGTTTCGAGCTGCCTCGCTGGGACCTACCGCGCAAGCGAACATTCTCAACCTTACGTATCCGCTGTTCGTTGCGCTCTTCACCTATATTTTTGTCCCTGCAGAGCGGGACTATCAAGGCTTTGCACTTACTGCAGTAGCGGTGGGGGCGATGCTGCTAGTGGTCAGTCCGGCCGAATTCGCGACGGATCTCTCAGCTCTCTACGGGCTGCTTTCAGGTGTGTTTGCCTCCCTCGCGATTCTTGCTCTCTCGTTTGCTCGGCGAGGTAATGACACGGAGACGGTGCTACTGGTGATGTTCGCCACGGGGGCAGTCGTGTGTTTGCCTCTCGTTCCGTACCCATTTCCATGGTTTGCTGCGCCCTATTTCCTGCTGAGCGCAGCTTTCGGTATCTCAGGGCAGGTGCTTCTTACCTACGGTTTTCGCTACGTTTCCGCAGTTGAAGGGAGTATCTTGTCGTCGAGTCGCATCGTGATCGCCGCAGTGCTGGGGCCGTTGGTTGCAAGCGAGCCGTCGCTCGATGCGACGGGATGGATAGGTGCAATGACCCTATTCGCGATCAACTGTTGGCTTGCAGTTCGAAAGGGACGAAGCGGCGTGGATTTCGCCGGGTCCTCGCGCAATCCCGTCGTCCAGCCGTCAGACCAACACGTCTAGTTCGAGACTTCCGAAGACGATAACTGGAACGGATTGTTCTTGAAATTCACGGATGCTGCGTGGGCGGTTCTCCAGCTCGACACGCTCGACAGTCAACGCCAGGCGTGCACCAGCCTCGAGCCGAGAAGCTTCAAATTCTGCGGCGGCAGTGGGAGTAGATTCGGTATACGGCGCGTCGGGAGCGAATGGTTCAATCGCTCTTTCAGAAACTCGATAGGCAACCGCTTCACCGCCCTCAATCGGACGAGTAAGCTGCCGTTCGAAGAGATCTCTTCCGAGCGCTTCCTTGCTTGGCGGGATGCTTCGCTCAACGGCATCGAAAGTGACAGGCGGTAACGGCATAGAACTGGACCTCTTCCTCTAGTCCGGTTTCCGTGCAGTTTTGCTTCAAACTTCGAAAAGCAGAAAATGAGCCGCCTCATCACAGTTGCAAGGGCTTATATTTCTTGGGGAAAAGTGACAACGGTGTAGAACGGGTGATGCGCACTGCGAGAACGGGGAACAGTTGCCTACTGATCCGGAGTGCTCGCAGGGCAGAGGCGCTGAAGTGAGCAATTGGAACAATCCGGCCGCTGCGCTTTACAGACCCGTCTGCCATGCAGGATGAGATAGTGATGTACGTTCCGCCAGAGCTCGGGGGGGAACTGATCTTTCAACTCGTTTTCGACCTGAATGGGGGTCGAGCCGGATGCGAGCCCCAGGCGACGGGAGACGCGAAACACATGTGTGTCGACGGCTAAAGCGTGCGCGATACCTAGTTCCGAGAGAATGACGTTCGCCGTCTTGTTTCCCACGCCCGGCAGTGAAACCAACTCGGCATGCGAACGAGGTATCTCGCCGCCGAACTGCGACTCGACAAGCTTCGCGCATTCAATCAAGTGCTTCGCTTTGGTCTTGTAGTAATTGACTTGCCGTATCAGAGCTTCAACATCTTCAAGTCGCGCCTTTGCCAGTTGTTTGAAAGAAGGGTAATGGCGAAACAGCTCCGGGGTGATTTCGTTCACTTTCTTGTCGGTGGACTGGGCAGACAGCATTACGCAAAGCAAAAGCTGGTACTCATTATGGAATACCAGCTCGGTTGCAGGATTCTCATAGAGTTCAGCAAAAAGGGAGAGAAGCTTTTTCTTCTGTGCGGGCTTCATCGAACTTTGAAGTGTAGTGGTCAGTACGTTATCTGACGAACAGGAAGGGCTCTGAGAATTCTTAGCTACGTGTGAATCCTGCCGCACGGATTGCTCTGCTTGTCGGCATTACGGTGCAAAGTCAGCACCGCTAGCCGACAATGGCCAGTACTCGAGATTCGCTTCTAAGGCGATCGAGCAATCGGTACACGGTGTTCCGATCGGCATTGCTGAGCGCGACATCAGCAGCAGACCATTCAGCAATTTTTTTGCTCCAATAGAGCTGTCGTGCTTCGACCGGAATCGACCTGAAGTCAGGACTGCCGGTTCCGTGCTGTTGTAGCAGTTCGACCGGATACTCTCGGGCAACCTCGGAGAGGATCGCTGCCACAGCCTCGTTGGACGCGGGTTCGATGCTACCGACTCCCTGCACCGTAAGAGTGTGGGTGCGTAGGATATTGGCGAGGCACATGGCCTCATGCTCATCCAGCTCCTTAGTTATCGCGCTGGCGACAACGGACAACAGCGGGTTCTCGCTCTGGTTGATGCCGGCTGTGAGGCCGGGGGATGAAGTGACGTCAGGAACGGTACGTTCCTGACGGCCGCTCGGCGCCCCGTAGCTTACACCGCCGACCACCATAGCTTCGGCTTTTTCCCAGTAGTCGGTCCAATCCTTCTCGGACGGCGCTCCATCGCGTCGCCACAACTCCTTCGCGTAACTGCGTATTTCACCCAGCGGATCGACGATATCAAGATTCTTTGGAAGTTCACCCATAGTGTTCGGATACCTCGAACGTTATACAATACGTCACCAGCCGCTCCCTCATACTACGACAGAGTATAGTGTCACGTCTGACGCGTGACCAGACAACAACAATACTGCTCGGGGGTGAGGCGTTCAAGAAGAGCGAGCGACGGAAAAACAGAGTTTTTGCTTGCATGACCCCAAAAGTCCCCCCGGAGCCTCTGAAGCAGAGGAAGGACTTTTTCAGCATCTGCCGGTTGACGGCTCTAAAGTTTGCCGGAGGGCAGGGGGCATTCCGACTGTAGACTGTCTTCGGTGTCGTAGGGTTCCAGTGTGTCCTCGGCCCACTCTCTAAACGACCTTGCAGTCAAGGAGTGGGCTTGGCCATAGTCCCAAATCATTTCATCGATTGTTCTATAGCCGCTGACGTATGCTTTCAGCCGTCGCTCCGCTCTAAAGTAGCCGTATCGGGGAGACAACTGGCGTGCGGCCGTCTGGAATGTCGCTCCTTCGCGTTCAAGCAGCCAGAGGGCTGCCGCAACGCCTGAACGATGCGTGCCGCTCGTACAATGTACTAGCACCGGGGTTTCAATTCGCTCAAAGAGATCAAGTAAAGGTCTGATACGAGGGAGGCTCGGTTGACGCCCCGCATTCAGCGGGACCTCAAAATAACGGGCTCCTGCTGCCTGCACCGCCTGCTGCTCCTCGTTTCCCGGGCCGTCCCCGCTTCGACTCAAATTAACGACTGTCTTGATCCCGTGTTCCTTGATGAACTGACCGAGTTCGACAGGCGGAATGCGACCTGACCGCCAGTAGCGGTGGGGGACAACCTCATGCAAATTATGCTCGAAGAGCGAATTCGCCAGGTAGCTGGTCACCGCAGTCGTCTCACCCAGGAGCTGGGGTAATTCGAGCGCAGCCAACAGCAAGAAGGGGACGATAAGTTGGTGAAGCTTCATTTCAAAAGCGATCAGGCTGCTGAAAACTCCTCGCAGTGCTCCGGTATCTGAAGTCTCAGCGTTCGAGGTTTCGCCCGACAATATCTTCTGTCGTAGGTCAAAAGTAGGTGAAGAAGCGGTCAATCGCCAATAGGAAAGTGTGTACTGGTGGGGAGATTCGTCAGTTCGTCAGGGTGAAGGGACTTGCGGCGGGCCGCCGTATCACTTTCGCTTGGGGCCGCCGCGGATCACGGGACCCTCGCCGGAGGATCCATGGTAGAGCATGCCGCCGCTTCCTCCGAGCCCGAAGAGGGAGGCGATTACTCCGAGTAGTCGGCTGAGCATTTCGGCAAAGGGACTTTTGCCTGAGCGCTGAGACGGAAAGTAAGAGCCGGACATATCAGTAGGTGCGAAATGCTGACCCGCATCGTAGAGAAGCCCATTATACGACGCGGTCTGTGTCGCTTGCGGGGTCTCGGAGGGAGCTGTGGCAGGACGTTCTCGCGCGGCGTCCATCTGTGGAAAGCGAGCTGGTTGTGCCTGCGGAGGGCTATCGCTTCGAGGTGCGAGCAGCCCTTGGGGACCTGTCATCCCGATGCTTGTCATCAACCCCATCGGTCGTTCGACTCCTTGAGGTACAAGCGCACCTTCAGCACCCAATGCAGGTGAAGCGCTCGGCGTAAACGCGGCGCTCTGCGTCAGGGTTGGTGCCGGCATGGCAGGCTGCGGCTCAGGAGCAGTGGTGCGCTTGGCGAAGCGTTCCTCCAACTCCCGTAACTGCTGCTCGCTCATCCGCTCGATGGGGACCGGTCCTTGGTAGAGGATCCGCAGGTGCGGATTCTGGTCGAGCATGCGGTCGACTTGCTCAAGGCGAGCCGCATGCGCCGAACCATCGGCGGAGCCGGCCACGACGAGCGGCTGACTCATCGCTTGCACTTGGCCGTTTCCGTTTACCAGTAATTGATTGTTCTGCGGAACATTGGGAAGACCGACGCCTTGAAGCTCAGCTTCGTCGCCTTCACCTGAGCGCTCCTTGCGCGAACGTCCGCGTCCAAGCTTCACGTCGGCCATATCTGTGGCAGCCCCTACTCCGTGTGCATTCGCGGTGCTTTCATCGACTCGAGATACACTTCCCCGCCTGTTGGAGTTATGGCCCAGGCGCAGTAAAGTGTGCGCTCTACGCGGAAGTAGTTGAAGCACCTCGACAATTTTAGGCCCGCCAGGGGGGAATGGCACCGCTACGGAGGAAGCGGTTAGCCCAGTTCGACGACCTCACCGTGCTCCGCCGGGCGATTCTGCCAGCCAAGTTCGGTGCTGACTAATTCCGAGAATGCGCTCGCAGCTGCCGGCTCTCCATGGACGATGCGCATCGTGCGGGGAGAGCCCTCGCAGCTCCGTAACCAGCGCAGGAGTTCGTTGCGATCCCCGTGGGCCGAAAGGCTTGTGATGGAGTGTACGGCAGCTCGGATGGGAACGTCTTGACCGAAGATGCGCACGGTCGGTGCACCACTCTGTATCGTGCGCCCTCGAGTGCCTTCAGCCTGAAATCCTACGAACAGGACTGTCGTCTTTTCATTCGGGAGGTTGTGCCGGAGATGGTGCAGGACTCTACCGCCGGTCACCATCCCGCTCGCTGAAATTATTACGCGAGCCCCGCTGAGGTGATTGAGACGTTTGGATTCCTCACGCTCTCGACAGAATATTGTTCTTTCGGTGAGAAAGGCGGGCACGCCCGATTGCTGAAGCTGAGTTGCCTCCTCGTCGTAGTCGTTGTGATGACGGCGATAAATCATGCTGGCGTCTACCGCCATTGGGCTATCCACATACACCGGTAACACAGGAATCTGGCCGGACCGTTCCAGCTCCGCAAGATAGTAGAGCAGGTTCTGGGTTCGGCCTACTGCAAATGCCGGAATGATGATCGGGCCCTTGCGCTCGACTGCCGCTCGCACGGCGTCACCTAGCTCCTGCCTTACGTCGGCAGTCGGATGGTCTCGGTCGCCGTACGTCGACTCGCAAAGCAGGAGATCCCCCAACGCCACGCCTTCCGGATCGGGAAGCAGAGGTGTGTGATAGCGACCGATATCGCCGGAGAACGTGATGCGCTTGCCTCCTGTCTCGACGGTGAGGATAACCGAGCCGAGAATGTGTCCCGCGCAATGGGCTTCGACGAACACGCCCGGCAACACCTCGGTCCGCTGATGTCTCGACAGCACGCGCAACTGAGGAAGTACAGCTCGAGCATCCGCTTCGGTGTATAGCGGCTTGGCCGGGTGATGTTTGCTTGTGCCGTGCCGGTTGGCATGTCTGGCTTCTTCTTCCTGGAGATGGCCGCTGTCCGGAAGGAGCAATCCCAACAATTCGGCTGTGGCCGCCGTGCAGAAAATCGGACCCTGAAATCCTCGCCGCACGATCAGCGGCAGGTATCCGGTGTGATCGATATGAGCATGGGTCAATAAGATTGCATCGAGGGACGTCGGATCAAACGGCGGCGTTCCCCAGTTTCTCAGGCGTAGCTCCTTCTTCCCTTGAAACAACCCGCAATCGACCAGGATCTTCTGAGAATCGGTTTCTACCAAATACTTCGAGCCGGTAACCGTTCCCGCAGCGCCGTGAAATGTGAGTCGTAAGGTCATGAAATGGAAGCCTCTCTAAAGAACTGTCCTTAGTATTCGATAGTTTCGTGGAAAAGGCCAAATAGTAATCCCTCGCAGGAGCAAAGTATATTGTTTCGCCGAAGGCGGAGCGCAATAGCGAAGAACCGAGTAACAAGAGCGGTTGGCTCGATCAGAGCTGACACTATCGCTTCCCCTGCAACTTAGCGTACCGGAGCCCGAACCAGTTGGTGCACTTGCCATCGTTCGAAGAGGCGGACTGCTACCAAAGTGAGCAAAAGCATTCCGCCGACCAGCGGCAAGGCGACTGCGGTCGCATAGCGCAGATGATACGCGAGCAATGCTACGGCGGTCCAAAATCCCGCAGTGGACGTCCCGTGGCGGACAGCCGAAAAGGGCAGCCACCATGTGACATACCAGGGCAGGAAGACGGCTGAAAGTAGCAACGTCGAGAGGATGAGGGTGTGTTCGAAGGCTGAGCCCAAGTCGCGAGCACGGTACACTGATACGAGCATCAGAGGTATGAAGAGCGCTCTGCCCCAAAATAAAGCCTCCTCCGGCGAGGCTGGAAGGAGCCGCTCCAGTAGCGGCAGCTTCGCCGCAACAGTGTGACCGAGTGCGGCGAGCGCCACCATACCTCCAGGAAAACTCGCATAGAGCGGCTGATACCGAGCGACTTCCTTGACCCCTTCGAAGAACTCCCTTCCATAGAAGTAGGGATAGGTGCAAAGAAACGCTATGCTCGCCGCTGCGAACAGTGAGCCGACGAATGCGCGAAACGAGATCTTCCGTTCACGCAGCAATAGTAAGCATGCAACGGGAACGCAGATGAAAAAACTGTATTTGATCAACCCTGCGACCGTGATGAGCGGAAGAACGAGGGCGGGATGATCCCGTTCATATGCGACGAGTGCCGCGAATCCGAACACTATCATCCAGACGTCGTTATGGGCGTTATTGACGAATTCTACGAGGAGCACTGGATTGCAAAGTAGTAGATATAAGACACGAGTGCGCGACTCGCCATCCGTGCGGCTTGGAAGGCAGAGGGTAAGTGTTCCGAGTGCAAGCAGCCCGGCTGTTCCGAAGAGCTGATAGCGCAAGAGTGTTGCCTCTACTGCATGAGAGCCCGTCGAGGCGATCGTGCCGCTGAGTGTTGTCCACAGCGGACCATATGGCTGCAACATCGGCCGCCAACCGCCGAAGACAAGTTCGTAGAACGGATCCTCGGGGAAGGCTACGGGTGCAATCCGGTATGGGTTCGCTCCGTAGATGCCGACCATGCGGCCGCGCATCGCATAGAGGTAGACATCGCTGGAAAGCAGAAGGGGAGTGCAGAGCAAGATCAGGATCGCGACCGTCGCGAGAGCCAGCACGAATAGTCGGGAATCGGCGAGGCGGGCGCCGGCAAGATAGAGCGTCAGACCTCCGAGCAGAAACCAAGCGCCGGAAAGAGAGGTTACCATGCCCTCCAGTGTCAGTGACTGCTCGAATTCGAGTCGCGTGAGCCAAAGAGCGACCCAGTAGATCAGCCAGACGACGAAAAAGAGGGCGTGTTTCACGCAAGTGGGCCGGAAAGAATAGCTAACGAGACTAATGGGAGACTAGAGGGTAGCGAACTGGCGCACTTTTGACCACACGCGCTCTACCAGCGTTCTCATGCTGAGGATTTACAAGCTGCGGAAAAATTAATTCCGCTTTAAAGTCTGTGTATTACAGCATATTGTAGTTGTTACGGGTAGTAGCTGTTCGCCGAAGCCGAACGGGGGAACAAGCATGTCGAAAATTCAATCGTCCGAAGAGCGGTGCAAAGCGTTCCGCCTGATTAGCCTGACTTGAGGTCATGGGCCGACTGCAGCAACTAAATATCGCGGCGGGACAGACCATCAGCGGTCGATATGTCGTCGAGCGGACGGTGGGCACCGGCAGTATGGGGATAGTCTTGCGTTGCAGAGACCTTCGCGCAGCGGGACGACCGGTGGCGATGAAGGTTCTATTCGGCGAATTAGCACAGGACGAGGTGGGTGTCGCGCGCTTTCGCAACGAGGTGATTGCGGCACATGAAGTGCTGCATCGAAATGTGGTTCAGCCGTTCGACTATATCGACGAGGACGGCTTGATTGCGTACACGATGGAATTTGTCGACGGTACCGACCTCGCGGGCGTACTCGCGGCGAAGGAGGAAATTTCTGTTCCCACAGCGGTAGATTGGCTCACTCAGATGGGACGAGGCATTCATGCAGTGCATCGCGCTGGTATCGTGCACCGCGATCTGAAACCGGAGAATGTCATGCTGTCCGTCAATGGAGAGCTTAAAATCATGGACTTCGGTATCGCCCGAGCAGACGGAGCGAGAAAGCTCACAGCCCATGGAGCGCTGCTTGGGACACTGGAATATATGAGCCCCGAGTATTTAACCGATGGGAAGGTGCATCACCTGGGCGACGTCTATAGTTTGGGCGTTATCGGCTACGAGCTGCTGACGGGTTGTCTTCCGCACAAGGCCGCAAACCTGATCGACCTAGTGCGTTCCAAGGTGAACCGAGTGCCCGAGCCTCCCCATGTGCACCGTCCGGACTGTCCGCCGGTGCTTAGCAGAATAATTTTGCGCGCGATGCATCCGGACCCAGCGCAGCGCTACCAGTCCGCTCTTGATTTCTGTCGCGATTTGGAAACGCTGGGTTACGAGAACGAGTTTCGTGTGCCTACAGCCGAAATCGCACGGCGGTTTTTCGAAGCGCAGCGGATGCGGGATACGCTGGATGTGGAGAGGGAGCCGGATCCGGGCGAGCCTTCGCCTGAAGCTGAACCTGAGTCGGAGCATGAGCCCGAGACGGAAAGCACCGACTGGGGTACTCGGGTTGCGGTCGAGGTGCCCGATGCGAAAAAGCATAACGAAAGAGGAACTGCACCGAAGCGTTCAAAGCGATTTGTTCTTTTTGCAGCGGTGCTGACCACACTACTCGGTGTACTAGGAGCTTTGGTATTCCCTTCGGATACATTGCTGCAGATCCCGATGGTCCAGCGAGTCCATGATGAGCTGACGAAATGGCGAGACGGTGCGGTAGCTGAAAGCGTATTCGACTCCGTTTCGCGCTGCGACTACGAAGCTGTCGCTTCGAAGTTGCCCCATCTCCCGCAACTGTCGATGACCAACTCGCAGGGAGACACGATGCTCATCGTCGCGGTGCGACATCGATGTTTGGCGGTTGCCAATCTGCTTCTGGATTACGGAGTTGATGTCGCTGCGCGGACCGAAGCCGGAGAAAGTGCGTTCGATGTGGCAAAACAGCTTGGCTATGAAGACTTGCAAAGCTTGATTGAGCATCATCAGAATGTTCGAACGCCGTGACGCTCGGTAAACGGCAGTTGGTTGGCGGATGATAAGCTTTAAGGAGTATTCATGGCATTACATACCGTAGTACGTGGCGTGGGGCATTTCGTGCCTGAGCAGGTCGTGACCAACGACGATCTTGCGCGACTGATGGATACAAGTGACGAATGGATCCGCGAGCGAACCGGGATCCAGGAACGTCGTTTCGTTCAGAACGTCACTCCTGCGTCCGAACTGGGAGTTCACGCGGCCAAACTGGCGATTGAGCAAGCAGGAGTGTCTCCGACCGCCGTTGATTACGTCATCGCAGCGACGCTCTCTCCCGATTACTACTTTCCCGGTATTGGCACCCTGCTCCAGCATAAACTCGGATTGCAGCATGTTCCTGCGCTTGATGTCCGAGCACAGTGTAGTGGACTCGTCTACGGCCTCGCGGTTGCAGACTCGCTAATCCGTGCAGGAGCCGCGAAAACACTCTTGCTTGTCTGTGCGGAGGTCCAATCTATCGTGTTGGACTTTTCTACCTCAGGTAGAGATACGGCGGTGCTGTTTGGCGACGGTGCGGGTGCTCTGGTGCTTGCTGCCGAGGAAGGGCAGTCGCTACCCGGGCCGGGTAACGGTGTTCGTGGAGTGATTGATTCCTTGTTGGGTAGTGACGGGTCGGGCGCAGAGCTATTGTGTGTCGAGGCACCGGGGTCCGGCACTCCTGGTTTCCTCTCACAAGAAGTTGTGAACAGTGCGAAGTGGCGACCGAGAATGGATGGTCGTCAGGTATTCAAACATGCGGTGACTCGAATGGGTGACACCGCGGAAGCAATTCTTCAACGAAACGGAGTCGGTGCTGAGGATATCGCCCTCCTTATCCCTCACCAAGCGAATCTGCGAATTAACGAGGCGGTGCGTGAGCGCTTAGGACTTCGGCCGGAGCAGGTGTTCAACAACATTGAGCGATACGGGAATACCACCGCAGCGACGATTCCGATCTGTATGTCAGAGGCAGTGGAGCAGGGGCGCCTCAAGCAGGGAGATTTGGTGCTGACGCTGGCGTTCGGGGCAGGCTTCACCTGGGGCGCAAACTTGCTGCGCTGGTAGGCGAGCGTAGCTATCAAGCAAGCAGGGAGAACGGAAGGCGACCTTCGACCGGGCTGCCCTGCGTCTCTGCTTACGGCGCCCAGCTCGGGTCGTCGTCGTCGGTGGGTGTTTGAAGCACGAGCGTGGTGCGAAGTGCGGGGAGCGAGAAGATCGCGATGTCGCCATCTGAGCGGCCGGCGGCAACCGTCCGATAGACCAGAAAACGTCCATCGGGCGAAAAGCTGGGTGCCGTATTGTCGCCCTTGAAGGTGAGCTGCGTGAGTTCATTTGAGGCAAGGTTCTGAAGAAATAGCTGATGCTCAGAGCCGACAGTGCAGGACACGGCGAGCAGTTTGCCGTCTGGTGACCAAGAAGGGGAACGACAGTCACTGCCCTTTTTCTGCACAAGAGGTCGAGCATCTCCACCGTTTGCCGCAAGCCGATAAATAGTCCAGCGGCCGTCACGGTTGGATGCGAAAGCGATATGGGAACCGTCGGGGGACCATGCCGGATCGATGTCGTTGGCGTCGCTTTCTGTCAGTTTTTCCATCAACCGTCCCCGAAAGTTGAACAAGGCCAGGCTTTCGGCACCGGAGATTTCGACAGAGCTCAAGATCTGCTTGCCGTCACGGCTGATGCGCGGCCGTTTCTCCGACCCCGGAAGAAAAGTGATTCGCTGAGCTCGTCCCCCGGCTGAGGGGATTGTAAAAAGGTCGGTAGCGGATTTTTTCTGGAGCGTGAAAATAATTTTGTCCCCCGAGGGAGACCAGCTTGGTGCGGTGGCTTGCCCCTTTTCCTCGGTGAGTTGTGTGGCTTCGGCGGTGCCGAGTCGCAGTGCGTAGAGCTCGCGGACACCACCGGTGTTCGCTGTAAACACAATTTTGCTACCGAATGGGCCTGCTTCGCCAGTAAGATACGCATAGAGTTCATTTGCGAACTGGTGTGCGAAGTTCGGCGCTTCATCGCTTCGACCCTCGTAGCGTTTGCCAATCACTGCCTTTGCTTGCGCGACGTCATACGCGTAGAAGTCGAAAACAGCGAGGCGCCCCCGATCGTCAGCAAATCTTGTCTTTCCGGAAACCAATATATTGATCCCGCGACCATTGAGATCCGCGGTAAAAGGCCCGCCGTCGGCGGCGCTGCAGTCTCCAAGAGGCGTTGGGTGCGCGTCTGGTCCTTGAGCTCGATACTTCCCTGTCACCAGCATATCGGTGGCGACGGTTTTGGCTGCGAGCGTTGCTGCCGCAAGCTCCCCGGAAGATGTGCTACACAGAGGGGGGGCGGCGATCGTAAAATCCGAGTCGGGAGGTGTAATCAGTACGTCGACTTGTGCTTCGGCTGAGGTAAGCAGGAGCAGCAGGGGGCTTGCCAATTTCAAAAGCAGCGCCGATTGTCGGAGTGCCGATTGTGGAAGTGCCAATCGCCGGAGTGCCGGGGAATTGCCTATTCGAATTTTCATAGCGACGATACTAAGATAGCTGGGTTTGCCGCGACGAGTACAGCTTGTTGTTCGCCGTTCTAAGGGCAGATTTATTCATGGGTAAGCTCTACGGTTGAGCATCCGATCTAACTATGAATCTAGTTTTGGAACAATCCGTTCAAGTGCAATCTGCCGGGAGAAATATGCCTATTTTGAGCAAAGCAACGCCTTCGAGATTGAAAACAGTGCGACGCGTTCTGCTGACAAGTCTGTTGGTGGCGGGCTTAACTGCCTGTGCCGGACGCCAAGGCCCGCGGACGATGGAGGATGTTGACGGGCTTCATCCAGCCATGTCGCTTTCCCAAATACCGGCCGTCGATGTGAGGGGCATTCAGCAGCGTCTGGAGTTTAAACCACAAATTAATGTGGGAACCGTACGCGACGAGCGGCCGACACAGGTAATTTTTCGCTACGCAGATAAAGATATTCGTTCTCAAGGCGATGTCGGGGTTGTTGTTCGATATGTCTTGCAGAAGGCTTTCCGTCAGCTCGGGTGCACCGTAGATCCTGGCGCTCCCTTGACCGTGGAGACATCAGTGACACAATGGCGCGGGGAGATCGAGGGAACGAAGCTGTCTGCCGAAGCGGCTGTGACTGCCGAGCTGATCGGACCAGGAAACGCGGTGCTGTACACCGGCATCTACGACGGTTTTGCGGAAGGTGAAAGCCAGAAGCTTTTGGAGACAGATGTGCAGGGCGTTATGGGCCGTGCGATGCATCAGGCTCTAACTAAGCTGGTTGTAGATGAACAGTTGTTGAACTTCTTGGCGTCGTATTAAGCAGCTCTGTTAGCTCAGGGGGGCCGATGCGCTGACCTCGCTATCAAGAGCTCCGGCTAGAGAGAGCAAGCACTCGACGTTCAGTTCGAACACTACAGTGCCATCTTCGAATGAAAGTGGGGCGGCAATCAGTGGATGCTGACCCTCGACAGTATGGGTTCGCTTCGAACCTTCCGAGCGCAATCGAACGTCCCGGACATCATCCGTCGCGATCGCGATTTCTCTGCCTCCCGCTCGAATGATCACTCCTACTTCGCGTTGTTGGTGAATCAGTGCGCTACGAAGCTCGCCAAAGAGCCGGAGTAAAGTTGATAGTGTCCCACTACGCGCCCCTTCAATCAGAGAAAGAGCTTTATCTGCATCGCCAGAGTCCGCCGCGGAGAGCACCTCTGCTGCAAGAGCATGGATCCGACTGTGAGGAGCTTCGAAGGCGTCGAGCATACGCCGTAGATTGGGATCGTACATCTGCACGGAGTAAAACCACTGGCCGAAAGCGCATTTCCTTGGGTCGGTCGCCTTCCGAAATTCACGCTTTTCTTTTACGCTCGCCTGTAGCTCGTCGAGCCATTCCACGTGCTCCCGTTCTCGCTGAAGTAGCGTTTCAGCAAGTGCCTTGCGTTCATCCAATAGCGATTGCTGGCCGAGGGCGACCCGCAGATCCACAAGCGGCCGCACCTTGTTACGATAGTTTAACCCACCGCGCACATGAGGCGGCATGCCGGGATATGGTTCCACCTTCGGCAGCGCCAAGATTTCCTGCACCAAGTCAATGCTTATTCCGTAGCTGATGGCGTTAGCATGGATGCAGAGTAGCTTTTCGTCCATGGCGGATCCTCCCGTAGCCACTATCGTCATCAAGGCCTAGCAACTTGAAAGGTAGTCACCAGCATCGCTGAGTGAGCTCGTGGATTGCTCGGCGTATCGCGGCCTGGTGAAGTATTGTTCATTGTGCCTTTCGCGCAGGATTTTCCAGGTGCGAAAGAAAGTGAGTACACATGAAACACGGTCGATAGTTGAGAGTCGTGCTCGACTACTTTCACGCAGATCGCCGTTGATCTCCGTCTCTATCGCCATCATACTATGGTGCTGTTCGATTCACTTTGAGGATTTACCATGCGAAAGAACGAACCAATCGCAACGATCATGAGCACCGAGTTAGTTACCGCCCATGTGGGACAGAAGCTCTCGGAAGTTCGAGCTCTGTTGAGCCAAGGTCACATACATCACATCCCTGTTCTCTCCGGGGAACGTCTGGTAGGTCTGATTAGCTCCGCCGACATTCTGAAAGCGGGCTACGGAGGATCGGATTCGGAGATAGATTCAACCTTGGATTTTACGGCTAAGCTCGAAGACGTGATGCAAAACAATCCGACCACAATCAGCGCGCAGTCGACGGTGCGGGACGCTGCCGAGATCCTCGCCGAAGGTTCTTTTCACTGCTTGCCGGTGGTGAAGGATGAGAAGCTCGTAGGCATCGTGACGACGACGGATTTATTACGATACCTCGTTGCTCAGTACTAATTAGAACTGCCGAAAGCGTATCCGTCATGACGAACCGCCCCAAGGCGCAAGAGATGGAAACTGAAGGCCGAGATGCTTTGCTACAGCGACGTTTACGGATGCTGATTGCGATCGGT
>JAGRAW010000209.1 GCA_020434415.1 Bdellovibrionales bacterium | reverse complement strand
AATCTCGCCCAATCGAAGTAGCTGCTTGATTGCCTTCCATACACTTTTCTCTACGGCCCATACCATTTTCTCTGAAGAACAGAGGCCAAATCTACCGGGCCCTCCTCATCGAGCACGGATCTCGACTAGACGCCCAGGGACTATTTCTACTATCGACCGCCGACAGGTCGGAGTTTAGACCGGCTGCAGAACTCTACCAGAAGGCCGGTTTTCTCGAAAGGTCGAAGTATTTTCGTCGCTTATATGCTCGAACGAACGAGGAATCCTGCTATTATGCCGTAGCTTATCCGACAAGGGACACCCAACAACCGCCAGAGGGACGAGAAACGGGAGAAACGGACACCCAATGAATTCCTGGAACCTGCTGCTCGACATCGTCACTTTGCTGGGCTGTTCCCTCATCTTTGGAGGCCTGTTCGCCCGTTTCCGCCAGAGTCCTCTGGTGGGCTACCTCCTTGCGGGAATGGTCCTCGGCGGCCCCGGCAGTTTGGCCCTGATTGAATCCGCCGAAGATCTGGAAATAATCGCCGAGCTGGGAGTTTCACTCCTGCTGTTTAGCCTGGGCCTGGAATTTTCATGGAGCCGCCTAAAGTCTCTGGGGATGCGCGCCCTGTTGGCGGGGGCACTACAAGTCGGCATCACTGCTGCCGTAGCGAGCGGGGCACTGTGGCTTCTGCAGTTCTCTGTCCGAGAAGCCCTAGCGCTCGGCGCGATGGTGTCGCTTAGCAGTACGGCTTGCGTCCTCCGGGTCCTGATGGAACGAGGAGAGTCGGAAAGTGTGCATGGCCGAAGTTCTATCGCCATCCTGCTTGTGCAGGATATGGCCGTCGTTCCTCATGCAATCGTGCTTACTCTGCTGGGCCGTAGTGGCGCCACCGCCTTCGCCATTGCTGCCGACGTCGCGAATATAGTTTTCGCAGCGGCGATACTCATCGCGTCGCTGTATTTTCTGCTAAACATCATCGCCATCCGGGTGCTGGGCCGCCTCACTCTTGAGATCAATCGTGAGCTTGCGGTCCTGCTGGCGGTCGTGACCGGACTAGGTTCGGCATGGGCTGCCCATCAAGCGTCCATTTCGCCGGCTCTCGGAGCCTTCGTTGCCGGCATGCTGCTCGGCAGTTCGCCGTTCGCCACGCAAATTCGCGCCGACATCTCATCGCTCCGAGTCGTACTGCTTACCCTGTTCTTCAGCGCGGCCGGAATGGGCGCCGATCCGGTGTGGATCGTGATGAATCTACCCCTGGTGCTAACGACAACCCTGGTCCTCCTAGTGGGTAAGACGCTTGTCATTTGGGTTGTGTTGAAGGCATTGGGTCAACCAAGCCACGTTGCTTTTGCTACCGGACTTATCTTGTCGCAGATCGGAGAATTCGCCTTCGTCCTCGGCAGTATCGGACAAGAAAACGGAGTGCTACGCGCCGAAACCTATCAGCTCATAATCTCGAGCGCGATTCTGACTCTCTTTATCACCCCCTACCTGGTTCCGGCTGCCCCGCGCCTTGGCCTACGTCTAGCTGCGCTACTGCGCCAAGCTAGGCCGACGGACTTGCGGGAAAATTATGGTGGGGAGGGACATCACCCGGAGATACTGATTATCGGTTTCGGTCCGGCAGGCGAGACCGCTGCCGCACCACTTGTTGGCTCAGGCAGAAAGGTGCTGGTCTGTGAG
This sequence comes from Bdellovibrionales bacterium, assembly GCA_020434415.1. Lineage (GTDB taxonomy): Bacteria > Bdellovibrionota_C > UBA2361 > SZUA-149 > SZUA-149 > JAGRAW01. Next base: position 5,526 of record JAGRAW010000209.1, on the reverse strand, counting down.
TTGAACCGCGAGAGTGTGCAGCGAGCTATGGCATTAGGGTTCGAAGGGCTAATCGGAGACGCCCGCCAGATGGAGGTGTTGGAACACGCGGGTGCCGGAAGCGCGAAGGTAGTGCTAATCACCATTCCCGACTACTTCAGCTCGATGGCCGTTCTCCAACAAATTCGCCGACTGGCACCTGACGCAACGCTGGTGGTACGCTCTCGCTATCAGCGCCATATTGATGATTTTCAGCGTGCCGGGGCCCACGTCGTCATCGGCGACGAGGAAATTGTCGGCAAGTCGCTCGCCGAGGCACTTTCATAGACTTGGAGAATTCAGGATAAAACGCCGCTAGTGCGGTCCTGGGTGAGTTGAGCCGCCCGAGGCTTGAACACCAGGCCGGCGTCCGGCCCTAGTTGCCCGCGATCACCCTAGTTGCCCGCGATCAACTGGAAGGCGACCATGATGATCATGACCGTTAAGACGAGAACGGCAACTGCCTTCAGGTAAAAGATGGGGTCGCCTACCATCGACGCACCCAAGGAGTTCAAAGAGTCAAAAACACTGGCGAAGTCCACGTCAGCCGTCTGCTGCGCGGCACCACTTTGAGCAGCCCCACCGGCAGCATTCGCGGCTTGGCCACCCGCATCAGAATGGACAATCGACTCTTTTAATTGGTTTAGGAGTTCCCGTTCTTTGCTCATGCCGACTGCTCCAACGTGCTGCTTTAGCGAACTTTCCCCCGCTTTTAACCACCGTACGAGGAGGCAAAGCATGGTAGCAGCTTACCGTGCTTCTTTTACTTTTCAACTGTTATGCACCTTGCGAGAGGCTGCGATTCCTTTGCGCACCGGGGGAAATTGGTGACAGAGACGAATATTCCTAATTTCACCAGAAATTAGGAATATTCGTCTCTGTCACCAATTTCCCCATTCCCCCAACCCGCCCTCGGAAATACGCCAACTAGCAGTCGGAAGCGAGCTCGCTGAGGGTCCACTCGTCTACATTCCGGGTATCTCCCAGGCGTAGCGCTGTATTCCTGATTGCCTGCATGAACGGCATCTCGTGGATCAAGAGGGTCTTCCCGTTTGCTCGCCGGTGGGCTTTCGAATGAAATGCTCGCACTACGTCGCTGACCGTGATCTTCTCCGGCGAACGTACTAAGGCTCGCGTATGCGCTTCGGGATCGGCAACGGTGATAAGATCGGCTGCTGTGAGAATGCCCAGACAGGTTCGCACCAAGACGGGGTCGGAGCCGGTCTCAATTGCTATTTCGCTTTCAGTCGGCGGAGGGGCTCCTGCGTCAAAGCGCTTGCCGATGACGTACATGATTCGCAAGCCGAGCACGGCACCGATTTCGCCCAAGTCACTCGCGTACTTCCGTAACCCGCTCAGCACCTTTATTGCTCCCGCCTGATAACTGATTTCGGCTCCGAAAAGAACCACGCACCAAACAAGATATAACCAGAATAAAAACAGCGGGATGGTCACGAGCACACCGTAGAACGTGCTGTAGGTGGTAGACACGCTCACGTAGTACGCAAATAGCCGCTTCATGCATTCAAAGCCTACTGCAGCGACGAACGCACCGAACGCCGCATCTCGCAGTTGTACCCTCGCTCCCGGCAGCCGGTAAAACATCAGCGTCAGCGCCACCCAGATGGCAGCCATCGGCACGAGGAAGTTCACAATCGAGAAGAGCTTGGAGTCGAAAAGCGGGTCGCCATGTGTCAGTTGGCCGAACCGCGAGTACCAGTAGAGTGACACGGCAAGCAGCAATGGCCCCAAGGAAATGACCGCCCAAAAGCTGATGACCTTGGAGAGAATGGATTGGCTCGAGGTGACTCGCCATACGGCATTGAGAGCGCTTTCAATCGTGTTGAGTAGTGCAATACCGACAAAGAGCAGCACCCCCAGCGTTACCACACCTGCATCGCGAACATTCTCGCCGAGCTCGCGCATAAAATCGAACACTTGGACCTTGAGATCGTGCAGCAACTCGTGTTGCTCGGGCAAGACCTCCTGGAGGTCTTCATCGAGTTGGACGGGATCGATTTCAACGCCCTGCTCTGCGGCAGTTCGCTCGAGGAACAATCTTGCGCGCTCCCGAAGTAACTTCAGGTCGATATGCTCCAATCGTCCGGCGGAATCGTCGCCCGCAGCCGCAGCGATTCGTTGCAAAGTGTTCTCGAGCGCCAGCACATTGACTTCAAGCCCATACTCTTCACCAAGAGCCGCCACTGCACCGAGCAGAGCCGCAATCGACTCTTCCGGTTTGCGCTCGGTGACAGTTTGGCCTGACGGCAGTACCTGCGTGATAATGCTCTCCAGATAGGCCTGCCCTTCTTGAATGGCAAAGCCCTTGAACAACGCGAAGGTCAGTGCGCTGATCGGCACCAAGGCAAACAAAGTCGTATAGGCCAGCGAACTCGCCCGCGAAAAGCAATCATCCCAGTAAAACTTGTTGGCCGCGCTCCCGATTACCCAGGCTACCCAGCGGCACGCGTCTCTGATGCTCTTCATCGACTGCCTCAGTTGATGTAGCGCCCGATGAGAGGGCTAAGCTTCTCTTTCACCTCGGCCGGGATGACAGCAGGATCAGTGATGATGGCGTGTTGCAGTGCATTCGCAGCAAGCAACGACGGAGTGCTCGCAAGCAATCGGGGGGCGGCCGCTCGTAGCACGGCCTTCGCCGTGACGACGTTTCTCTGCATTGTCTCCAGCAAATCCGGAACGTCTACATCTGCCGTCTCGCTTCGCCAACAGTCATAGTCCGTGCTCATCGCCAGGACCGCGTAGCTCAACTCCGCTTCCCGGGCGAGCTTCGCCTCGGGAAGCCCTGTCATCCCGATGATAGAAGCACCCCAACTTCGGTAGAGGTGCGACTCGGCACGTGTCGAGAATGCCGGTCCTTCCATGACCACATACGTGGCTTCCGTATGCACTCGAAACTGCTGCTCCCTAGACAACGACAGCGCAGTCTCGCGGAGCACATTGTTCAGCGTTGGGCAGAACGGGTCCGCAAAAGGAATGTGCGCAACGATACCGTTACCGAAAAACGTGCTGCTCCGCCCCCTCGTTCTGTCGATGAGCTGCTCCGGAAGGACGATATCGCCGGGTGCAATCTCTTCGCGCAGGCTACCCACCGCGCTGACACTGATACACCACTGCGCCCCTAACAGCTTCAAGGCGAAAATATTAGCTCGATAGTTAATTTCCGACGGGAGAAGCACATGTCCCGGAGCATGACGGGAGAGGAAGAGAAATTCCACTCCATCAAGCAGTCCTCGAGTAATCGGCGACGACGGCGCTCCGAACGGAGTGTCCACGTTAATCTGTTCAACCTGCACCAGCCCCGGAAGTTCATAAAGGCCGGTACCGCCAATGACCCCGACGATGGTCTTTTGCCGGCCGGTTGCTCCCGCCTCACCCATTTACGATGCCTCCGCGATCGTGCGTTCAGGCGTGCCGATGCCGCCCTGAGGTTGTTGCCGTTCTGCCTTTTCACGCCGTTTGGTCTTCTCATATACCGTCGCTAGCTGACCACATGCGGCATCGATGTCATCACCTTTCGACCACCGTATGGTTGAATTCAAGCCGGCGTCAAGCAGCGATTCTTGCCAGTGAAAGACCCAATCGCGACGCGGTGCGTCGAACCCCAGTCCCGCATTCGCATTATAGGGTATGAGGTTTACCTTGACGGGGATTCCAGTGAGCAACTGAGGCAGACGGCGCAAATCATCGACGGTATCCGTCACCCCTGCCAGCATCACGTACTCGATGGTAATCCGTTTCCCACGCTTGAGCGGATACTCCCGCAACGCCTCCAGCAAACTTTCCAACGGCCAGCGCTTCGTAATCGGCATAATGCGGGTTCGGACTTCATTCGTCGTCGCGTTCAATGATACAGCCAGATTGGCGCCGGCTCCGCTCGCCCCCAGCTTGCGAATCGCCGGGACCAGCCCGGAAGTAGAGACGGTGATCTTTCGCGAGGAGAAATCCAAGCCGAGTTCGTCGTTCAACAGTCGGACAGTGCGAATGACGTTATCGACGTTGTGAAGCGGCTCTCCCATGCCCATGAAAACGATGTTGGTGAAGTCTACCTTGAGACCATCCTGATCAAGCGGAAGCCCCGCGATATCATCCTTCACCGCAAGCACCTGACCGATAATCTCGGCGGTCTTCAGATGTCGCACCAACCCCATTTGAGCTGTCCGGCAGAAGCGACAGCCGATGGCACAGCCAACCTGAGAGGAGACGCAGAGCGTGTAGCGAGCGGTTTGCTTGATCAGCACACTCTCGACCATGTTCCCGTCGTCGAGCTGAAAGAGATACTTTCTCGTGCCGTCTCGCGACTGCTGCACCTGCACCGCCGTGGGTCGCGAAATCGTGAAGTGTTCAGCCAGTGCTGCCCGGGCCTGCTTGGATATGTTGGTCATCACTTCGAACGACGTCGCCCGGTGGCGGTAAAGCCAAGCAACTAGCTGCTTGCTTCGATAGGACTCGAATCCAAGTCTGGCTTGCAGTTCTTCCGCAAGTTCCTGGCGATCGAAGTTCAGTAGATCAATCTTCCCGGACGGTTGGGATCCTTCGGCAAGCTGCGAAGATGAGGATGGGGCCAGAGGATCGGAATTGGAAATGGCCAGAGGATCGGAATCGGAAATGGAAGGAGCTTGGGGCTCGAGAAATGCGTTCATAGCTACTCTGCCTGCGCTCGTCTGCAGCCCCTTCGGTGAGACCCGAAGCTACATCCGGCGGCTTACGGATAGGTCACGGCCTGCTGGTCTTCTTTCGTCCCCAACGCCGTGACACGCTTACTATTTGCCGGCGAATTACCGGCATCGGCATCCTCCGAACCACCGACCTGCCAAACTGTTGAATCCGGCCGGTCGGCAGCATCGGAGGAATCCTCACGATGGGGTCGAGAATACCTATAAATCCGGAAAGAAGAAAGCGACCTCGTTTCGGGCATTCTCGAGGCTGTCCGAACCATGCACGGTGTTCGCTTCGATGCTATCGGCGAAGTCTGCCCGAATCGTTCCCGGCTTCGCCTCTTTCGGATTCGTTGCACCCATCAGCTCACGATTCTTGTTAACGGCGTCTGCCCCCTCGAGGACCGAGACAAACACCGGCCCCGACGTCATGTAAGTCACCAGGTCGTTGTAAAACGGACGCTCCTTGTGCACTGCGTAAAAAGAACCGGCCAGGTTCTTATCGAGCTGCATCATCTTTGCTGCAACGATACGCAGCCCTGCATCCTCGAAACGAGTCAGAATTTTACCGATGACCTGCTTCTGGACACCGTCCGGTTTGATAATCGAAAGCGTTCTTTCCGTCGCCATACTCTATTTGCACCTCATGTGATGTGGCGTGGTAACCGCCACTGCTACAACAATCGTGAAGACCGTGAGCCGCACTTACACGTCGCGGCTCTGTCCTCACTTTCCTTTCATTACTTCCTCGATTTTCTGACCCAGCCCGGCAGGAGACCGAACGATGTGCACGCCTGCGGCAGATAGCGCTGCGAACTTGTCTTCAGCGGTG
>JAGRAW010000208.1 GCA_020434415.1 Bdellovibrionales bacterium | reverse complement strand
AATGGCGGGTAATTTCCACGGGAGCCTCGACATTGACTGCGACCATCTTCAGCTCCCAGCTAGGATCAGCCTCGGAGAAGGGGCCCAGGGAACCGAACCCAGCGTTGTTGACGATGAGGTCCGGAACGATCCCCAATCGCTCGACTGCCGCAAGTAGCTGCCGCCGCTCCGCCGGGTTCGAGAGGTCGGCCGGTAGACAGTGAACGGCACCTGCCCCTTGAGCTCGCAGCAACGCTGCGAGCTCCTCGAGCCGTTCTACCCTTCTTGCTGTAAGCAGCATCGTCTGCCACCCACGCCGCACCGCCTCAATAGCGTAGGCGCGACCGATGCCCGCAGATGCCCCGGTTATTAATGCAGCGTTTCTATGCACTTTCCTTAGCTCCTCTTTGCCCGTGTGCCACTACGAACCTTATTGTATGGTAGAGCAGAACAATCGACGACAGTGGAACGCTCTGTCGATAGCAACACGGTCGATAGCAACACGAAAAGCACTGCAGTATGGCGTCACCTCGGGGCTCTGTCGGAGCTCGCATCCTTATCATTGTTTACGGAGCCGCGCTCGTCGCAATCGGCCTCTATCCGATTCGACGCGAATACGGCAGCTTCACCCGATTTCTCAAGGTGCAGACCGGCGGCCTGGTTTCCGATGTGAATCTCGAGAAGCTCCGCGTGAAGCGTCCCATGCCAAGCGGTGCAGAGCAGCGAGAGCTGAAAAGCAAACGAGAGGCATACGCTCGAGAGAGCAAAGAGCAGCAGCTCGATCGGTTGACCAAAGACGATAAAACCCAGCTCGAGAGCCTCCTCGGCAAACTCGACTGACAGAACCCTAGAACTCAGATCATTGCGGAGGGAACAGATGAATTTTCGAATGCCGGGCAGACTGCCGAAAGGCCTACGCGACGGAGTTGATGAGCGGCGCCGCGGCAGAGTCTCCCTTCGGGTTGCCGGAGTGTGCTTATGCACCGCGGCAGTACTCTTCTCCGCCGGTTGCGGTAATAAGTATTCGTCACTTTCGCAAGTGCTCGCGACCGATTCCCAGAAGGAAGCGATGCTTCCGCAGCGACTCGACCGCTTCAACAAGTCTATCTACTGGGGCGGACTTCATGAAGCGGCAGATTTCGTCGCTCCCGAGGCCCGAGAGGCTTTCTTCAAAGCAGGACAGCAGCAGAATCGCGAGGAAAAGCTCGTTGATCTGGAGGTGGAGCGAGTCGAGTTTCTGGATGACAGCAACACCGCACTGGTAGATTTGCGAACCCGCTATTTTGAAAAATTCGGCACGAATTACGTCCTTTCGCGTCGAGAACGTCAAATCTGGAAATACCATCGAATGTCGTCCGGCTGGATGTTCCACGGACGCGAGGACCTTGTTTCGGAAGAGGGTGCGGTGCGTTCTCGGCCGAATTTGGGTGGCTCCATGGGCGGCTTTTAGCTACCGCGAATTCGGGAATCAGAAGAGCGCATCGGGAAACAGGAATCTCTGGCTCGCTCTTTGACACCCCACACCCGCTGCCTGCAGCTTGCGGTAGAAGTCGAGGTCGTTTGTTGATAGTTCGGGACAATGTTTGAGTAGTGTTACCTTTTTCCCACAGAATCGGCGGCCTTCGCCGAGCTTTCACCCTCCGTGGTTTGACCCTGGCGCTACTGTTTTCAGGGCAGTTCCTGCTTTCGGGCTGCTTTCTTGCACAGCACCGCATCCCCGACACTCCGGCGCCATTTGTGGGGGGAGCCCTGATCAAAGCACCCCATGCACCAAACATCATCGAGGCTCGCGTTTCCCGGACTTGGCGCGAGCCTATTCGGAAGCGGGCTCCGGTCGAGGTCAAGGTGACACAGGCTTTCTTCGAAGAAAGTGATTTAAAAGTAAAAGTTCACCTAACGGCACTGACCCCGCTCAAGACCGAGCAGGTGCTGGTTGCCGTAGCAGGACTCCAAGAAGGCGAGGTCGTCGAAGAACACCAGCAGCGGCTAAACGAGGTGCTCGGGGGCGAATACCTGCGGCAAGGTCAGACGGCGGCGCTCCTTTTTTCTCTCGAGACAGGCTCGCTGACCGAATACCAAGTACGCTGTAGCTGGGGAGACAGCGCTCTGAGTGGAGCTGCCGGTGCCGGTAGCTCGGAACCGACAAGCCACAGCGAAGTCGAGCATGCCCGGGGACGGTTGCGTCCTCCCTCTGCTGAAAACCTCCTGCAGCCGGAGCGCCCTCCGCTAGTCAAAGGCAGAAGCGTCACTCTCGACAACGTCGATATCGTGGAAACGCCGGAGCATTGTGACCATCCGCCTTGTAATGTCTACTTCGTGGTGCATGCGGATCTGGTCAGCGGTGGGGTTGAACCGATAGATGGTCTAGAACTTGCGCTGGGCCTCTACTGGGCGACTCAGGGCACTTTGCCGAAGCTGCCCGAGATTGGAGCAGAGCTGACGGCGAACGAGGAGCTGATTGATCTGAGCACCCTTCGCCTCGGCCCCGGTGAAACGCGGCGTATTCGCGTCAAGGTCGACCGCAGCGTCCCCGTGGTTCCGGGCGGGAGCTTTATCCCGCACCTCCGCATTCTCCCATCATCTCTATCGGAATACTAGCGCCGTAATTCGGAATCCTGGCCTCGTGGTGTAGCTGTTTTCACCTCGCGCGAAAGAAAGTACTGCATTAGCCGTTCCTCAAATATCATCAGCTCTTCCATGCGGTGTCGCGCTTCGCTAAAAGAGGAGTCGAAGCGGAAGCATTATCCCGAGGCTATTAGTCATCAATGGAGTCTTCTCCCAAACAACTGCCGAACCCCGATGACACGAGTCGGCCGGGGGTCTACGTCAAGACCTTCGGCTGCCAGATGAACGAGTATGATTCGGAGAAGATGTTGGCCCTCCTGGCCAAGAGCTACCGGCCCGTGCAGGCACCCGAAGATGCCGAGCTTGTCATCGTCAATACCTGCAGTGTGCGTGAAAAGGGCGAGCATAAGCTCTTCAGCCTGCTAGGGTCCCTTGCTGAGCTCAAGCGCACACGACCGGAGCTGGTCATCGGAGTGGGTGGCTGCGTTGCTCAACAGGAAGGGCAGCAAATCCTGAAAAGAAACCGTGCCGTCGATTTTGTCGTCGGCACGCACAATCTCTCCTTGATTCCGTCGCTGGTGAATGGTGCCAGGGAGGGGATTGCGCCTCAAGTTGCCATCGACTACCGCGAAGAGTGGGAAGAACTGCCGGACGAGTTCGATGCGGTTCCGTTACTTGATCCGCATGAGGCGAACGATCGAACACGGTTCGGACTGCATCTCACCCCCGTTCGAGCGCTCGTTGCCATCCAACGCGGCTGCGACAAAATGTGCTCCTATTGCGTGGTTCCCAACACTAGAGGCAAGCAGGTGAGCCGAGCACTCGAGGAGATCGTCAAAGAGGTTCGGTTGAAGGTGCGCCTTGGCGCCAAAGAGGTGTTGCTCCTCGGGCAGACCGTGAACTCCTACGGAATCGATCTGCAGCCGCGAGTGCGCTTTGAAACACTCATTCGAAAATTGGCCGAGATCGATGGTCTACACCGTATTCGGTTTACCGCACCCCATCCGGCCGAGGTACGTCCGGCCTTTATCGAGTTGTATGGCGACGTGCCTCAGCTCTGTCCCCATATTCATCTGCCGCTACAATCGGGCAGCGATCGAATCCTGAAGTTGATGAACCGCAACTATCGACGGGAGCGGTATCTGGAAATTGTCCGCTCGCTTCGTGAACGACTGCCCAGCCTCGCGGTCACTGCGGACATCATTGTCGGGTTTCCGACCGAAACCGAAGAGGACTTCCAGGATACGCTGGCCGTGATGCAGCAGGTCCGCTATAACTCTACGTACTCGTTCAAGTATTCAGAACGACCGCATACCGCTGCTCGGGAGCAGTTCAGTAGCGCGGATCAGGTACCCCCTGAAGTCGCCCACGATCGCCTCCTTCGCTTGCAGGCCCTCCAAGATTCGCTTAGCGAGGAGACCAATGCAGGCTGGCGGGGACAGGTCGTCGAGGTGCTTGTCGAAGGTCCGAACAAGACTATATCATCGTGGATGCGTGGTAGAATTCCCCAGAACACTCTTGTCGAGCTGGTACAACTCGATGAGGCACTCCCGAACCCGGTCGCCGGCGAGCTTGTGCATGCGCGTATCGTCCACAGCAGTCCCTACGGGCTTCGCGGCGAGCTATGTCGTTCCGAAGAAAATGCGTCTCCGCTCGATGCGGCTAACGGAGTAGAGGGTCGGGCAAGTGTTTGAATCGTGGCTTGCTAAGAAGAAAGTAGGACTATGAGTGATAAGACCTCGGAAGCTGAGATAGAGATGTTCGTCGCAGGGCTCGTGCTGGACCCGGCATCGAACGCGCCCATTGTTGTTTTGAAAGATGCAAGCGGCGACACATGTCTTCCGATTTGGATTGGTCTCGCTGAAGCCACCGCAATCGCCAGCGCGCTGAAGAAAGTCCAGCTCGCCCGTCCGATGACTCACGATTTACTCAAAGACCTGGTCGATGAGCTCGGGGGCCGCGTTGTAAAAGTAGTTATCACGGAGCTGCAGGAAAATACCTTCATCGCGAACATCGAAATAGTAGTCGGAGACGTCGTCAAAGTTGTGGATTCCCGCCCCAGCGATGCGATCGCATTGGCTGTCAGAACGGATGCGCAGATAATGGTACGGCCGGAGGTGCTGGATCAGGCCCAGGTCACCCTCGTCTCCGTCAACACTGAAGAAGGGGAGGAAGAGTTCGAAGTTGTCGGGGGAGATGAAGAAGGCGGCAGCAAGAATTTCGCCAACATCGACAAGGACAAGTGGGCCGAGATTCTCGCCGAAATGGACCCCGACGATTTTAAGTACAAGATGTAACAGCGGATGGCGGCGTACTCGCACTACCATCAACATCGATTTCGCAGCAATTCGCTACTCAAGCAGGCAACAGATTTTTCGAGAATAACGGTATGAACTCCACAACTACCCCCAGCAGCGGGACACCGACTACGGGCCTCCCGACCGAGCATCATCAACCGACGAACGAGCCGAAGCAGGGAGCGAGTGTGGACGACCTGGGTCGACGCTTCACCGCCTCCAGCGAAGATCAGGACTTTGCCCGCACCATGGCCGAGAACTGGCAGAAGCTGCTTGGCGCATTGGTCGTCGTTCTCTTGGCGGTCTGGCTCTATGAGGAGTTTCAGTCCGCTGCAGAGCGTCGACGTGCCGAAGCTTCGGGCCGCTTCAGCGCCTTACAAGCGACATTTGCCGACCTCGAAAAGTCCGAAGCAAAAGATGGCGATGCTCCGAGCCCCGCCGTGGTTTTACAGGATACTATCACCCAGCTCAGCAGCAGCGATGCCGAAACGGTCTACGCCCAGTTGGCGCCCCTTTATTCCGCTCAGGCCGCGCTCTCGCAGGGAAGTTTAGAGGCTGCACGAGGTACGCTCCAACAATTCGGAGTCGCCGACCCGGCAGCAATTCCCGCCGGCACGACGGTGCTGGAACCCAAGCAGTTCATTAGTGAGCTTGCAGCATTGCTCTATGCACGACTGTTGGTGAAAGATCCGAATGTCGAGCGGCAAGCAGCGGCATCTTACGCAGCCACGCTTGCGGAGCGAGCGCGCTTCGTCAACGTCGAAGCTCTGCTCTTGCTCTACCGCATTGCGGAGACCGAGGAGGCTCGAGCGAGTGCCAAGGAGAAGGCGAGGGAACTCATCGCCGCTCGCCCGGAGCTTGCAACGACCATCCAACGTGAATTCGCCTCCGCGGGAGCATCCCTCGAGGCCCCCCTTTAGGGCAGGAGCCGGTTGCAAAACCTAGGTGTTACGGGAGTGTTGATGTTCACCCGCTACTCCGAGACCCATCGATGACAGAAAGAGGGCCGTCCGAGATTCGCATAACCCGTGTCTACACTCGCTCCGGCGACAAGGGGGAGACCGGGCTGGTCGGAGGTGGTCGAGTGTCGAAGGCGAGCAAACGCGTCCATGCAATCGGCGATGTGGACGAGCTAAATGCTGCACTGGGTGTAGTCAAAGAGTCGCTCACGGCCCATACCGCCAAGCTCAGGGACCTCATCGAGTTCCTACAGCAGGAATTGTTCGATCTTGGCTCAGAGGTCGCAACCGAGCCGGGTGCCGAGTATCCCGGCATGTGGCGCGCATCGCCCACGCATATCGCTCGCCTCGAGGAGCTTTGCGACCGCTACGGCGACTCGCTGCCGGAGCTTCGCTCCTTCATTCTTCCCGGCGGCAGTCCGCTCGCTGCCGCTCTCCATTTCGCTAGAACTGTCGCGCGGCGAGCAGAGCGAACTTTGGTATCCCTGCGGGAAGAACCCTCTGCCGCACAGCAGCAACCGATAAGCATGGAGGTGATCAGCTACGTGAATCGCTTGAGCGACTTGCTGTTCATACTGGCGCGCTGGGCGCTAAAAGCTGAGGGCGTCGAAGCTCCACTTTGGCAGCAAGAGCGCGACCGAAAGCTTCCAACCTGAGTGAGCTCAAAGGCCTTACTCGCTTTTCCCTTTCATCCGCGCACGCAGACTCCGCCGCCCATAGTCTGACGTAAAGACCAGCATTCCTTTTCGATCGGCCGCAAGAACTTTGTCCACGGTTTCATACACGCGCTGCTCATCGACCGGCTTGGTGATGTATGCGGCTGCACCGGCAACTTCCGCTTCACCGACATCCACGCCGGCATCAAGCTTGGAGACGACGATGATTGGAATGGAGCGACGTGGATAGAGCTCTTGAATTCGTCGCATCAGCTGATAGCCACCCATACCGTCCATCACGATGTCGGTAAAAACGATCGACGGATACCAGTTCCACGGTTGATTCTGAAGAAACCGGACGCAGTGTGAGCCGCTGTCCTGTTGGATAACGCTCAAGCCCATCCCCTCGAGCATGCGGGTAAACTTCATCCGAAATTCTTCGTCGTCATCCACCACCACGACCGGTCCTCGCACTTCGAGCGGCGGTCGCTTAGCGGCATTCTGCTTATCAGGCTGCGCCATAGAAAAGTTTGTCGGTTCTCGTTCCCTGCAAGACTTGCCCCCTACTCGGAACTGTCGAGCACTCTCCAGAAAGCGCTGACTGTCTCCGGCAGGCGATGCTTTTACCGCAAAAGCTCGCGAACTTGTTATCGATTTCGTTTCTGAAGTATCGACCAGTTATAAGGATAACTTGAACGGGAGCTTCCGGGCCGTCCGGTCGGCTTCTCGCGATGCTTGGTCAGTGCGCGGGCTGGGTTCCGACGACGTCCGAAC
>JAGRAW010000207.1 GCA_020434415.1 Bdellovibrionales bacterium | reverse complement strand
CGGACCGTCTTCTTCTCCCCCCCGCCGCACTTCAGTCCTCACGAACCAAACAAGATTGCCACGGCAAGCTGAGCACCATCGCCCGCAAGGTCAGAGCAAGTCGTCGTCTTCATCGGCGCCGAGCGGAAGGTCCTGGCCCAGATAGTCGTACTCATCTGTCTGCTCTGCCAGGTTTTCGAACAGGGTAAATTCTCCCTGAAAACTGAGGCGCACCGTCCCCACAGGACCGTTACGGTGTTTGGCGATAATAAATTCGGCGACGCCTTTATCCGGAGTGTCCGGATGATAGACCTCGTCACGGTAGACGAAGCCGATAATGTCGGCATCCTGCTCAATCGCACCAGATTCACGCAGATCCGCCATTACCGGGCGTTTGTCCTGCCGAGTCTCGACCGCACGGTTTAGCTGTGATAGCGCGATCACCGGGATATGGAGCTCTTTCGCGATGGCTTTCAACGAAGCGGAAATCTCCGAGATTTCTTGTTCCCTCCGTTCTGACGCTCGCTCGGAACCTCGCATTAGCTGCAGATAGTCGACGACAATCATGCTCAGCGGACTTTCCTTGTGAAGCCGCCGGGCTTTCGCCCGCATTTCAAGCACTGAAATGGCCGGTGTGTCGTCGATGAAGATGTCGGCCTGTGCGATCTTCGAAGCCGCTTCGACCAGCTTTGGAAAATCACTTTCTCCAAGATTGCCGCTGCGGACAAGGGAGTTACTTACCCGAGCTTCCGAACAAAGAAGTCGCAACGTAATCTGCTCTTTCGACATTTCGAGAGAAAACACCGCGACCCGCTTCGTGCAATCCACGCCGATGTGGCGCACAATGGAGAGCGCTAGTGCCGTTTTTCCCATACTAGGACGTCCGGCGACGATGATGAAATCCGAAGCTTGGAAGCCGGAGGTCATGTCATCGAGGTCGTAGAACCCCGACGGTATACCCGTGAGCTGCCCCTTGTTCATGTAGAGGTGCTCGACGTGCTTGATCGAATCCTTCACGACCTCGCCGACACGAGCGAAGCTTTGGTTTACCCGCGATTCGGAGATTTGGAACACTCGCCGTTCAACGGAGTCGATGAACGCATCGATATGACCACGGGTATTCATCGCTTCTTCGACGATCTCCCCCGCTTCGTGAATCAGCCTTCGACGAAGCGACATCTCCTTGACGATGCGCGCGTAGTACTGGGTATTCGCGGCGGTAGGCACCGCGTCGATGAGGTAGGAAACATACTCGACACCGCCGACCGCATCGAGCTGGTTCGTCGAGCTGAGCTCCGCGGTCAAGGTAACGACATCAATCGGCTCATGGCGGTCAGCCAATGAAACCATCGCATCCCAGATGTATTCGTGCGCCTTCTTGTAGAAGTCATTGCCTCGCAGCACCTCCATCGCCGGATTGAGGGCTTCATTGTCCAAGAGCACACCGCCCAGCACGGCTTGCTCGGAATCCATCGAATGCGGAGGGACTCGACCGGCAGAGAAATCGCCGTCGAAGCGAGGCTGTCGTGCAGGGAAGCTGCCTTCGGAAAACCCGCCGCGGTCCACTGCGCTCGACTGCGGCTCGCCCCGGGGATCTCCGTTCTCAGATTGTCCGTTCTCAGATTGTAAGGAGAGATTCGTTCGCTTCATCACATAACTTCTCTCGAAGCTCATCAAGTGCGTCACTCAACGCGATTGGCCAATAGTGATCGCTATCCAACTGCACTCGCTCACAGAAGCGTGGATCTTCCTCCCGTAGCCCCGAGTACAGTGATCTGATCTCTTTGGAAAGCTCGCTTGCCGGAGCGGAGGTTTCTTCGGCTCCACCCTCCGCATCTTTGGTTTCAAGTGCCGTCCACCCACCCGCACTGTCAACGGCGATACCAAGTAGGACCAGTCGAGCTGTTCGACGATCTACCCGAGATGCTTCGCTCTGCTGCAGGACTCTCCCGAGTGCAGCCTTCGCCAGAGTATAGTCGTCGGTTAGATAGAGCGCGATACCATAATCGAGTAAAATTTTTGCAGGCACCGCCGCGTTGCGGGCGACGACAACATCTCTCAAGATGTGCAGTGCGATTGTCACCCTATTGAGAGAAAACAGCAGTCGTGCGTGGCGTCCGGCTTCGTAAATGTTTGCTCCCATTAGGAATGCGAGCGTGGAGTAACAGGCAGCCTCGTCATTAATTCCGAGCAAATAGTAGGCCATTGCCAGGTCGCGATAGATTCCGACAAACTCCTCCGGTGTAAACTCTTCGCCGTATTGACGACTGAGTTCCTCGGTTTCAGTATCGAGGGTGATATCCAGCAGCGCATGAAATTCCTTGATGGCAGGTCCGAGCTGCCCTTGGCGATAGAGCGTGCGAGCAAGATTGGCCCGCAGTACGGCGTTGTTCGGCGCGAGCGCCAATCCAGCACGGTACACAGCCTCAGCTTCATCGGAACGACCCTGCGCTTGGAGAACATAACCCAGATCGTTGTAGATCGATTCGTTCTGCGGGCGAAGCGCCAGCGCCTCTCTAAACTCCCCTTCCGCAAGATCAGCTCGTCCACTTGCCGAGTAGTCCTTCCCGCGTCGGACCAAAGAAATAACTTGTAGCTCGGCTCGGGGGAGCACCTGAGGAGCGATATCTGCCGGTGGGACGATGCACCCTGCCCACGTCGAGATGAGTAAAACACATAGTGCGGCTTTCGCAGCCAATATTCTCTGTATCTGTATCAAGAACGGTGCCCCTTTTCCTCTCCTTGCTCCTGTCGGCTTCGAGCGGCTCGCCCCGACAGAAGCCGTGACACTATCGCAACTTTCATCAAGCGCCAAAACAGTGTAATTCTCCCACAGCAGAGCCCCTAAACCCGGTCTGGCAGGTAATGGGGGCCATACGTTGTGCGAGTACGGTGTAGGGAGCTGATTCCGCCGGTCGTACGCATAAATCTGACTGTTTGATCGTCTTTTACAGTTAATCGTCTTTTACAGCAGACGCGTGGTTGAAGACGCGCGCGCGGTTCATAGAGCAGCATCTGGATGGCAAGGAAGAATAAAGCAACACCGTTCAATTTCGTTGTATCAGCAGTAGTCGCGCTTGGGGCGCTTGCTTTTTTCGCAGCGTCATTCGATTCGACATCGGATACAAAAGAGACTCCGCAGCCGGCGGCTACCGTAAAGGCACCGATTGCCGTCGAGTCGACGAAAGTGGAATCGAAGACCGTTGCCGCGCCGGACGTGCAGCCGACACCAAGCGCTCCACTAGCCGCACTCCCGCAAGTGAATCCTGCAGATATCCCGGCAGACCTGCCGGAAGATCTGAGGCAAGCCTTACTGAGTCCTCCGCCGGAGCTTCCTGATGACCTAAAGGCGCAGCTTCATGCGCCGCCCCCGGAGCTACCGGAAGATCTTAAGCAACAACTGAAAAATCAACCGACGGAGCTGCCTCCCGATCTACAACGCCAGCTTTCGGCGCCACCGCCGGAGATTCCTGACGACATCAAGCAGGCACTCAAGGTGCCGCCCCGCGTTGTCACGATTGATGAAGTGAATACTCCGGTAGACCCTGGTTACTGATCTCCTGGGGTTATTGATCTCCTGGGGTTACTGATCACCTGGGGTTACTGATCACCTGGGGCTATTCATCAACCGGCGGCGCGGGGATAGCATCCGGCAGGCCAGGACCGAGGGGTAGCTATTGTAGGTAGTACCTGGTGAAGTAGACGTCGACGATCTCATGATCGGTTTTGATACTTTCATTGGCTGCCGCAATGAGCTCTTCCCGGAGCGTCGATTTTCCGTCGACGGAAAGAAGTTCCTCGGCGGTCTTGCCGCTCAGTACCTGAATCGCGGCATCGCGAACTTTCGGAATCTGTCGCTCTACATGCTCCGGAAGGGCGAAGTCGTAGTACTCGAAGACCAGACCGAGATGGAAGAACTGATCGGCAGCTCCCAGGTTCACCACTATCGGGTCCAGTCGGAGCAAGCCGCCGGTCAAGACATTATCCGGATCTTCGATTAGAACAACCGCATTTTCCTTCGCAAGTCGTTCAGCCTCCGCTCGCTCCAGCGCAACTTGCCGCGCTTGATAAAAATACCAGCCGGCACCGCCTACACCGGCAAGAACCAGCAGTCCGAGGGACCAGAGCAGATACGTCCGGGTAGTACGCGAAGAGTCGGTGTCCGTAGCTTCCGCTTCTTCCGTTTCCTCATCTTCTTCAGGTCGTGCCATAGCGGTACTTGAAACGAAAAAGACAGGAGGGGCAACCCTCAATCACAAGCAGAGAACACGAGCAGAAAGTCACCGTGAAACGCCAGGAAAGCGTCGGAGCGCTCACCGTAACAGCAGTTGGCACCCATTGCTGGATATCGCGAGGCAATCTCTAGTTCGTTTCGCGAGTCGCTAGCCCGAGGCGTTGCTGAGCGATGGCTCCCAGCGCACGAAAATACCAGCGGAGATACTTCGGCAGCCATGCCCAGAGCTTGAAATTGCTTTCTCCCGCAGTTCGATCCCACCACTCAGTAGGAAGTTCCACGATCCGTTGCCCTTGGGCGTACGCGCGATAGCAAAGCTCCAGCGCAATCTCGAAGCCACCGGTGCTTTCTATGGTCTGTCGCCGCAGCCATTCGCCGTCGTACAGCTTGTAGTTGTTCGTTGCGTCCGCTGTCGGAAATCCGACCAATTTCAACAGGACACCCGCCGTCCTCGAAAGAAACGTCTTCAGTGGCGGACCGCCATGCTGCATGCCCCCCGGCATATAGCGCGAAGGACAAACAATGCACGCGCCCCGCTCCCATAAGGACAACATCTCCGGAAGGATCGAGAGCTTATCGGAATTGTCGCCCATGGTGACGACCACCGGGCCGGGATTCGCGTGCGCAAACCCCCATCGCAGCGCATTGACCACCCCTCTGCCGTAGCAATTTTTATCGGCAACGACCCGGGGATCCCTCTCCGTAAGCTCCGCGATGAACGGCAACGAGGTGTCGCCGTCGAAGTCATAGACGAACGTCAGCAGGTCAAACGAGATCCCCTCTGCAATGAGACGCTCGTACAGCCGAGTGACATTAGCGCCTTCATTGTAGATGGGGACAAGGAACTGAACTGACGTCGCGACTCGAGTCCCTATGCCCACCGTATTCGAGTCCTCGATGCTCGACAGATTGCTTCGTGCCACCCTCGTGCTTGCGCTCCTTAAATCGTTCCGAGTTTTACCTGCTCGGCAACCCAAGGAATCACTTCGTCGAGAATGGCGTCGAGCGAAGTGGTTGCTTCATACCCCAGTACCTGCTTCGCCTTGCTCACGTCAGGCACCCGCTTCTGCACATCATACTCGAAGGGTTCGTCGCTGACATAGCGAAACGGGGTTTCCGGTCGCAGCTTTTTCCAGATTATCTCGGCAAGCTCGAGCACGGTCGTCGACTCCCGCGTCGAAATGTTGAAATCCTCGTTCAAGGCATCCGGATGTTCCACCGCGATGCGGATACCTCGCGCCAGATCGCCTCCGTAGGTGTAGTGGCGAACTTGGTTTCCGTCTCCCAAGATGTGAAGCGGATCCTGCCCTTTCACGATTTTCTGAATTAGATCCGGTACGACGTGACTCATTGCGAGCTTGACGTCGCCAGACAAGACTTCCCGATCGCTCAGTGCGCGCTGCTCTCCAACGCCGACACAATTGAAAGGACGAACAATGGTGTACGGCAACTTGTACTGCTGAAGCGCTCCTCGAGCGAAGTATTCGCAGGCGAGTTTTTGAAAGCCGTAGGTGCTCAGCGGCGGCGGCGAACGAAGTTCCGCCCCTTCCGGCGTGGGGTACTCGGTAGTAGACTCGAATACCATACTGGAACTCAAGACCGTGATCTTTTGCAGCCGATGTTGCTTGAACGCATTGATTGCGGCATCGAACGTTGCAGCGATAATTCGCTCATTTTCTGCGATCAGATCATAGGCGAACTCGTGAAAGTAGCTAATCCCGCCGATCATTGCGGCGCCTGCAATCAGGTGGTCGCATTCCTCGAGCAGTTCCGTGAGCAGCCCAACGTTCTTCACATCGGTTCTTACAAAACGATACTTGGGGTGTGAATCGTAGGTTTTCGTCAGTTCTCCATACTTGGAGTAGTTGTCCACCCCGATAACATCCCATCCGTTGTCGAGAAATTCCTGCACGACGTAGCCACCGATGAACCCCGCTGAGCCGGTGATCAAAATTTTACCCGCCATCTCCCCTCCTAATTACTTAACTGCTTTTAACTTCTGTGTGCCTGCGGCGATGGTGCCCGGCAAAATTTCAAGTGTCGGACGATGAAATACGCCCCAGACGTCACTGATCGGTGACTGAAAAGAGTACTCTCGATACTCCCGGTGCGGAGTACAGAGCACAAGGACATCTGCATCTCGATCGACTTCAGCGATGGAAGATGTTGTCTCTACGAACGGATCATGAACCACCACTGTGGCGCCCTTGAACTCGAGTCCCTTCTTCACACGGAAGCTGAGCGACTCGCGAATGTCGTCGTTATCAGCCTTGAATGTCAGACCCAACAGGCCGACCGTCTTTCCCCAAAGCGAACCGCCCACGAGGGCCGCGGCTTTGTCGACGACGACTCCCGCAAGCCCTTCGTTGACGAGCATCGCAGAGTGCCCCATCGAAAAGTTGTGATCGAAAAAGCTGGCCAGCTGCATCGTGTCTTTGAACAAACAGGGTCCCGCCGCGAACCCCGGCGCTTTATAGCCGTTCGCTCGGGGATAGTCGTAACGAATGGCTTGGTAGATGCGGTAAAAATCGACACCCTTGGATTCGGCGATGGTATAAAACTGGTTCGCAATTGCGAACTCGAGATACCGCCACGAGTTGGCCATCAGCTTCGTCATCTCCGCTTCGAGCGGTGTGAGCCGAATTACCTCCGGCGCGATAGCCGCAAATAGCTCGAACGCCGCGTCGAAGGCAGCGTCATCAAAGGCCGAAACGATCTGCGGCAACGTGTCGATCTCATCGAGTGCATAGCCCTGAGCAACCCGTTCAGGACAGAAGGCCAATTTGATGTCGACGCCGGCCTGAGATACCCGTTTATAGAGATGCTCCATCGTGCCGGGAAACAGCGTCGAGCGCATCACCACCAACGCCCCTTTTTGCAGATGTTCCAGGTAGCTGTCGAAGATGCGGAGCACATCCGATATCTTGGGATTCAGATGCTCATCGACGGGGGTGCCTGTCACGAACACGACGACATTGGCATCGGCGCATTTCACCGGCTCCGTCGTCGCTCGCAAGCCGAGTTC
>JAGRAW010000206.1 GCA_020434415.1 Bdellovibrionales bacterium | reverse complement strand
AGCGTCACGACGGGGCGAAGTCTCGGCGAAACGCTGCGGACTGAGGGCTCGCCGCAGCCCGGCGCTGACGGGCTGCGGCTCACCCAGCGCCTCTGCTGCAAGAATTTCGCTGGCCAAACCGGCGGTCACCAATCCGCGAGAGCCGTGTCCAAGGCTGACTCCCAGCCCGACGGACCCCGAAAGCAGACCGACTAGCGGTAAATGATCCGGCGTCGTCGTTCTAAACGCCGCACGACCACCTACTGCTTCCAGCGGCTCGCCTGAAAAGACCGGCAGTCCCTGCTTCAGCTTGCGCAAAAGCTCCTGCTCTTGATCTGAAATGAGCTCTGTCGACGTACCTGCTCTGTCGAACGTCGCCCCCACGAGGTGCACTCCGCTCTCTGCGGGCAGCATATACCCATCGTGACAAAGCACGGTTCTGAGCTGCGCAGTCACTTCTGTCGCACGAACATGCGCAACTTGTCCCCGAAGTCGACGAAGCGGAAGCTCTTTACACATCGGGAACTGCTTGGCGTGGTACGCGCAGGCGACAATCACAAGCTCGGCATCGTCGATGCCTCTACCCTGCTCGTCGCTGAGCGACCACTTCTCCCCATTGTGCTGAAGAGCGTCCACCCTTTGATTGTATTGCACGGCACAGCCTGCAGCCGCTAGGAGCGCCTTACAGTATTCCACCGGCGACACCCATCCAGCTTCCGGATACCAAAGCGCTTCGCACGGTAGAGAAACTCCGGCGAGAGCGCCAGCCTCCTCAGCGCTTTTACGGGCAAGAAACTCGGGTGGATATTCCATCTCTTCGAGAGCCGCAACCAAACGCGACACACGCTCGTTACATGCAAGGTGCAGCACCCCGCAGCGAGCTCCCGGCACATCGAAGCCTGTGCTTCGCAGCTCCTGCAGTTGTCGCAGGCTGAACAGGAAACCTGCGCTTTGGAGACGACTGAGGGAACTGGCGCGCCTCGCGGCATAGCCCATGATAATGCCGCCCAGATTGCCGGAAGCTTCCTGCGCCGGCTCTGCATGTTGCTCGACGAGCACGACGTTGCATCCTCGACGCGCGAACGCGTAAGCAACTTGGGTGCCGGCGATCCCGCCCCCAATCACGGCGACCTTAGGACGGGATTTCGGCACGGTGCGCTTCCTTCCCTCTCCTCCCTTCACACCACGCAACATCTCGCGCTTGCGTCCATAGCCGGGACAGCGCTCGATGCTGAAGCCCGCCCCGGAGAGTCCGTCCTTGACCACACGAGCCGAGGAGAAGGTCGCGACGGTGGCATCAGGCGCCGAACTCCGAGCCACGGCGTGACACAATTCTGCTGTCCAGAGCTCCGGATTCTTCGACGGTGCGAAGCCATCGAAAAACCAAGCATCCACTTGAGCTTCAAGTTCCGGCAGTTCCTCGCGAGCGTCCCCGAACACCAAAGTCAACGCCACTCGTCCGCCGTCGAACAGTAGCCGGTGAAATCCAGGGACAGCCGGGGGGTAGTGCGCAAGAAGCTCTCGCACAAGAGAGCCAAGCTCCGGCCAACGAGCCAGAGCGGTTTCGATAGCGTCTCGCCTCAGTGGAAAGCGCTCAAAGGAGACGAAGTGAAGCTGTGCTCCTGCGCTTCGAACTTTCAGCCATTCGTGCCAAGCCACCAAGAAATTGAGGCCGGTGCCGAAGCCAAGCTCACCGATTACGAACCTCTCTCGTTCGCGAAAGCGATCCGGCAATCCGTTCCCGGCAAGAAACACATGCAACGTTTCGGCGACCCCGTCTTCAGGTGAAAAATAGACGTCATCGAATAGCGCTGAGCGGGGAGTGCCGTCGTCACTCCAGAAGACCTTTGCTTCTTCCAGTTTGCTCGTCATGTCGCGGAGGTGGAAAGCCTGAGACCGGCAGGCAGCGCATCACCGAACAACCTGACCTGGTCGGTCAGTTCAAAAGGCACATACTCTCTCACTACCGTAAGCTGCTCCGTAGTGGCTCCTGAGCGCTCCATCTTCTGTAGCGCGCTGCGCCGGATTTCTTCAGAAACATCCCGGGCTCGGTCGTCCGTTCTTCGTAACATTTGCGAGAATGCGGCATTCAAATGGCCGTAGTCTCCCTGTGTCCAATCCTGCTCGGCAAAACACTCGAACCAACGAGCGGCAATCGCGGGCGCAACTACCTGATGCGCGCTGCCGTAGAGCGGAACGCGACTTCCAAGACGGCCAAGCGCCCAAATATAGGGTTCGATGCCGGTCACCCGACGTGTCGATAAACGCTCGATCAGCAACGCTCCCAGCGCTTCCTTCTCCGCCTGCGCTACCCGCTCGAGCGAGCCGAGCAATCGGAAGAGCTCCGGAACCTCGGTCCCTTTGCGCCCGACCTGCTTTAGCGCCTTTCCCCACAACAGCTGTTGCCGTTGCTGATCCAGCCCGCCCGCGATACGACGCCAAAAGATCCACCACTGCACCACCGCCGTTGATTCTTTCGGGAACGCAAGACCGAGTTCGAAGGCGCGCCACGCTTGGTCCATTCGCCATTCATCGAGCGGCGCTCCGTACCCGGGGCGTAAGCACCAACCTGCAAGATGAAGCCAGCTCGTCTCGTGCGAAAGAGACCGTCCCCGACGAGTGATGCCACGTTCAAGACTGGTCCACAGCGCCCGCAACAGAGCGGTGCTCCATTGGTCACGACTGCTACCGATCTCGGCCTCCAACGCTGGGATCAACTTTTTGGGCGTAATCGCTGTTGCGTTCGACTTGGCTTTGCCGAAGATAGCGCCAATCATGCGCTCACAAGCATCGACCACCTTACGATCGACTTCGGCTACCTCCGACGGTTCGCCTCTCCCACCGGTCGCTCGAAGATTGAATTCGAGCTGCCACCGCTTCGGTTGCTCAGCCTCCGCCTCGACCAGCTCGAATGTCAGGAGCCCGGTCTCAGAGACAACCGCTTCCAAAAACACCGTTCTCGTCTCCTCCTGCACGCCTCGTCCCGCCGCACCCGCCGCAACCACGGTTTGGAGCGGCGGCAGCGCGTGAAAACGCTCCGCCTCGAAAGCGACAAGCTGCCCCGGTCGATCTTCCGGACGTGAAGTAGAGTGAAAGAGCTGAAACCGGACCGGTCTTCCCACCAGCAATTCGAGCGGCTGCTCTCGCAGCATGCTTCGTTCATTGGCCGGAGTTCCCTGGGGAACTACACAGAGCAGCTGTCGTGCGGCCTCCCCGATATCGGAATGCAACTCCAGATAGAGCGACCGCGCATAGCCGGCCTCGATACGCTGCTCTTTGTCCCGAAGCAGCGTTCCGTAGTACGCTGCACCCAAGGCGACAGCGACGTCCGTACCTGTTGTTTGAAGCTCGACCGGCATCTCGCCTTGCTGCCAGGCAGCAATCACCTGACAGAGACGTTCTCGCAAAAATGCCGGCGTGAGAGTGCCGCCATTACATAGGATCGCATCGACTTGCCGCCCTTGCAGGAGATTGGTCCCTCGCAGGAAATAGGCAAGGTGGCGAGTAATCGCCGAATCGGATGCGAAAGGAAGTCCCCACTCCGCAAGTCCTTCTCCCTGCTGCAACGGTGATGCATCGCTCTGCACGAAAGGGAAGAACCCTTCGAGCACAATCTCCACGGCGCGGGCATGGGTGATAGATCCTGTTATCGGTTGCGCAAAGAGAC
This sequence comes from Bdellovibrionales bacterium, assembly GCA_020434415.1. GTDB lineage: Bacteria > Bdellovibrionota_C > UBA2361 > SZUA-149 > SZUA-149 > JAGRAW01. The sequence goes on along the minus strand of JAGRAW010000206.1, from coordinate 3,603 downwards.
TTTGACCTTCAGCCGGCACCGAGACAAAGAACTGCTCCTGTGAGTCGAGCGGCGCTTCGCCGCCCAACACTCGTTCTTTCAACGACCGAGCAGCATGGACGAGGTGCATCCACTGGCGGGGAGTGAGCTTGCGTCCCGCGGCGTTCAGGAGCTGGGGTTCGATTTCATAGGCAAGCGCCAAATCGATGTTATCGCCGCCCAGCAAGATATGCTCGCTGACGGCAAGGCGTTTGATCGGTGAGCTACCCGCGACACCCGGCGCCACCTCGAAGAGGCTGAAATCCGTCGTGCCCCCGCCGATGTCGCAGATCAGGACGACAGAGCGTTGTTCCGCCAACGCAGGACGCTCGCGGTAGAGCGTCTCTCGGAGAGAGTTTGCTTCGAGCCAGTGGTAGAACGCCGCTTGCGGTTCTTCGAGGAGCCGCACGTTGGTAAGCCCGGCGTTCTGTGCTGCAGCTAAAGTAAGGCGTTGCGCCGCTTCGTCAAAGCTTGCCGGCACCGTAAGGACGATTTCTTGGTGCTCGAGGAACTCGTTCTCGTTCGCGGCAATCTGAGCATTGAATGCAGCTCGAAGATGCGACAGAAAGAGCGCACTGACTGCCACCGGAGAAAGGCGTTCCTGCTCCGTAACATCGGTGGAACCCCACGGGAGAATGTTCGCTTCGCGATCGACGGCGCTATGGCAGAGCCAGGATTTGGCAGAGCTGATGACTCGTTCAGGCTGGTAAGCGGTCTGCGCTCGAGCGTAGGAACCGGCTAACCGGCCTGGCGCTGTGCCGAACTGTTGCGCATTGAATGCAGCGTCGCCGGGCGGAAGTAGATACAAAAACGAAGGCAGCAGGGAGGGTTCTTCGATGGCGGTACCCGGCCCGTATTGCGGAATCGACGCCACATTAGGCTTGCTGTGCTTGCCGTCCTCGCGGTCGACGTAAGCCAGAGCGCAGTTGCTGGTGCCCAGGTCGATGCCGACGATAAAACGGCTGGGCATCTCACTCAGCTCCACGAAGATTGAACTCGAGCTTCCATCTTCGCGAAGAACGGGTGTGTTGCATCCAGAGTTCGAGTGCACCGAGCTCGGTTACCGAAGCCTCAAGACGGACCGGGACCAGCTCACCCGGTTGCTCCTCCTCCGGAGTGATTGCTACTTCCAAGGCCGGAAGCTCATCGAGCGCCGCAACGGCATCGCTCACTACCGCACCGATTTCATCCCCGGCTCGCACCGCGGAGCTAAACAGACGAAACCGCACCTGTTCGCCCACACGGAGCCCGAACTCTCGGTTCGGCAGCGGCAACGACGTTCCCTCTTCGATTCCCTGCGGCACGATGCACAGCCCTTTTACCGGCGGCCGATAGCCGGGCACCGCCGGCATCGATGTTTCGACTCCCAGGTAAAACGAACGTGCGGTTCCGGCTCGCACCCGAAGCCCTTCGCCGCTTTCGCGTAATCGCGCGTAAGCGGCTGCTCCCTTCGCCACCGCCAGCTCCGGCTCTTCCCCAACGAGCGCACAGATCCCGTCATTCCCGCTCCACCGGCGGAGCAGCTCCAAGACCCGCTCACGAAGCACGGTAGAACCGAAAACGCCGCCGTTAAAAAGGACCTTGTTAGGCAGCAGGACCTCGCCGTCAAGGGATCGGCCACGTCCGACAAGATCAGCCAGTTCGGGATTCGACCGGACGTTCATCATGCTACTCTGCAGGAATGCGGCCAAATGTCGGCTGAGGGCGGGATCCGCTGCATAGGGCAGACCGAACTCGGCGAGTCCGCTCTGCGCCTGCTCCTGCGGAAGTTCGTCAGGATCGGTGAGAGGGAAAAAGCCCTCGACAAGAACCTGTTCTACCTGAGCCCGTTCTAGATGTGTCGTCACGGTCGAACGAAATAGGTTCGAGCCCCGCGACGGCAGACTGAGTGCGATGCGATCGAGCTCCGTCTCCTTCAGAAGCCGCTCCTTGGCGTCGCGCACGAGCTGGATTAGCGCGAGAAACTGCCACTCATCGATTGTCTGCCCTTGGCTTTCCAGCTCTCCGCGCAGCACGAAAGCTAAAGTAAGATCCATATTGTCGCCGCCGAGCAACAGATGGCGACCCACACTCACTCTTCGCAGATCAAGCTTGCCGTCCTGCTCGCCCACCGCAATCAGCGAGAAGTCGCTCGTGCCCCCACCGACGTCACACACCAGCACCAGGTCGTTGGCGTCAATCTGCTCTCGCCAACCTCCGTCAGTGGCAGCAATCCAGGCGTAGAAAGCGGCAAGCGGCTCCTCGAACAAGACCACATCGCCCCAACCGGCGGCTCTTGCCGCATCTTGCGTCAACGCACGGGCCGCTTCGTCAAAAGATGCAGGAACCGTCACCACTACGCTCGTTGGTTCCTGCCCGTCGACAAGCGCGGGGGTAGTGGTCAGGAGCGCATGGCGCAGATGCTCGAGGAGCACTCGCGAAACATCGAAAGGCGAGAGCTTCGCTTCGGCAAGATCGGAGCCCCACGGCAAAATGGCACTGCGTCGATCGACTGCCCCGTTACAGAGCCACGATTTGGCGGAAGTGATTAGCCGATCAGGAACAAGCGCTCCGTGTTCCCGAGCAAAACTCCCCACCAACGGTGCCGTGGCAGCTTCCTGATTCCAAGGCAAGGCGAGGCTTTCCGGCGCAAACTCCGCCGGATGCGGCAGATAGAGTGCCGACGGTAGCAGCTTCTCCTCACGAGTCTTTGCCGGCGCAACCACTTGCAGGATTGGAGTCGCCTCAAGCACGCCGTCTTCCAGGCAGACGGCAACCGCCGAATTTGAAGTGCCGAGATCGATGCCGATACAGAAAGTCATGCTGCTAGAACGTCTTGTGGGTTCTTAGAATTCGATACTCCAGCCCGGTCGCTGCGACTGCGCGTTCGACCCGTCCACTGAACAAGTCGGCGTAATAGTTCGCGACACCACCGGCTTCCTGAACAAGTCCCTTCAGCAGTCGGTTAGAGCTCTACCTCTGCCGGGGCGATGATGTCCGCACCCTCTGCCGCGCTCAGCTTCGGCAGCTTGACCTCGGACGCACGCCAACCGCGATGCAGGACCTTACCGGTAAAGGGAGGCTCCCCGCGAACATGCCCGACCAAGCGAAACGTCCGTGGACTGACTTGGCGCTCGACCGTAATCGCTTCGCCTTCAGTTCCTTGGTGTACCGGAACAATCCTGAAGTAGTCTTTGACTACCGAGGAGCATCCCTGATGTACGACACGCGCGGCGCCCGCGACCTGCGCATCGGAATATGTCGCGATGTCCTCCATCAGGAAGTCGATTAGGCGCCCCTTTTCCTGGAAAAGCGAAAGCAAATTCACCACCTCAGCACCATTCGGTACATCCGGCGGGCTCGCGACCACCTTGGGAGCGGCTGGAGGTTGCTGCACTTGAGGCTGTTCAGGAGCCTTTGGCGCGGCGTTCGTTCGAAGCAGCCGAGCGGCACCGTCGATCAGCAAGAGAAGACCGATGGCAATGACGGCGAGCGAATGAGTGCTGGTCGCGTCACCTTCCTGCAGACCCGCGAAAAGACCGGCGATATCGCCTCGGCTCATCACCGCAAGCAGCTCCAGAACGACTAACCCGATACCCGCGAAAA
>JAGRAW010000205.1 GCA_020434415.1 Bdellovibrionales bacterium | reverse complement strand
GATTCAGCTATTGCTGACGCTAGTCTGCCTCGCTGCGAGTACTGCGATAGGCGCCTACGTACTCGCTGTGTCGAGGTTTCGGCACCAGCACCGGATGACGCGTTCGGAGGTCGAGGCAGAATATCGTGAAATGGAAGCAGCACCGGAATTCCGTTCGCTGCGTGCAGAACGGCAAGCCGAGTTCTTGGAGTAGAGAATACATTGGCAGAAGGCAAAGCAAGACCTGAGGGAACAAATCTTGAAACGCGAACGCTCGGTGCTCGTGAACCTTTGGTGCCGCTTGCTCACACCGGCTCGGGCGTCCCGAAACGAACGCGCCTCCCGGTGATGCCGCTCGCCGTGCTACTACCCAGCCTTAGTGACGTGAGCACGCTGCCGCGACTGCAGACCCAGCTCGAGAAGAGATTACAGGCCCTACAAGAAGCTGCAGGCAGCGGTATCCCGCTTGAGGATGGGGCATCCCCGGCAGGAGCTGCTGAACCGGCATCGCAAGCGGCAAACGAGGAGTCGATGCTCAACCAGGTTCTGCAGTGGCTTGCCGTAGAGAGGGAGTAAGAGATGGGGTCGCCTTATAGCAATGAAGAGCTGGCCGGTATCTATGAGCTGGGAAGGATGTATTTCGAGCTCGGTTACTTCGCGCCGGCCGAGCGAATTTTCAACGGCCTTGTAGTCGTTGACGAAGGAAGGACTCCGGCTCGTCTCGGGCTGGGATTACTGAAGCTCGAGCGTGGTCTTTATCAAGAGGCAGGCACTCACTTTCGCTCTGTGCTGGAGAGTAAATCCTACGAAGTGCAGGCAAAACTGGGCCTCTGTGCGGCGTTTGTCGCTGCCGGTGACTTAGTGAGAGCAAAATCCATTCTAGATGAGTTGGCAAAGACGCTCGAAAGAAACCCCGGCACGGAACCGGAAGTGCGCCGACTGTTTCAAGCGTATGTTGCACGATGCAGAGCAGAGGTTGCGCAACCGTCCTGACGTTAAACGTTCTCGTCAACCACACCGGCGCTGATTGCCATCTTTACCGCGCCCTTCACGGCCTCCTTCTTCCGCTCAGGAAGCGTATCAGAACCGAACATCCGGTCAGCCTCCTCATCGATGAGTTGCAGGAGCTGCTCTCGAATCTCCGGGGTGATTGCATGAGCTCCACCGGAAACGGCGCCGGCAGACGCTTTCTTTTCCGCGCTTTTAACTTGATCGACCGCTCCTACCTTTGAGCTCTCGACCGTCTTGGTCGGCTGGACCGGAGTTGTGCCGCTTGTGCGTCCACTACCAGTGACTTTCTTTACCATCGGCCTACAGTTCAGTCCGTATGTGCGGGTTGGTCATGTCGCCTTCGGGAACGTGCAGTATGGATTCATTCGCGAAAGCGTTTTGCAATCTTCGAAGTCCGTCGTCCTGCGATGGAGCACCGGGAGCGAATCCCTGCATCAGCATATCATAGAGAACAATTGCGAGCAGAGCAGTTTGCGTAAAGCGAGCAAATGCGCCCTTCGCGTTATCGCGCCGGAGCTGTTGCGCAATAGGACGGAGACCTCGCCGGACTTTGAGTCGCCTGTTTCTTACGGCCGGGCCCTCGAACTGACTGCACAAATGGGACAGTATTTCCTTGTGCTCTCTAATCACGGACAAATCATCGACCCCCCACTCTTCGGCGAGGTTTCTCATGGACTGGTCTTTGTAATAGACGGCCCAGAGGATTTCCTGATGCACAGGCTCGAGTTGGGAAATGATTTGCATCAACTGCTTGTATTCGAGTGCTATTTCCGGGTTTTCGCTTGCCGATTCCTGAAACGCGGCGATCAAACTCGCGCCTGCAAGCAACGTCCGAATCGAGTTACGCATCGCTGATTCGACATCACCTTCTTCATTGGTCGGAAGGATTCCCATGCGCAGTTCGGGAAAGACATCGAAGAGCTTTGCCGAGACTTCTCGCGCTTCCTGATCGCCGGGCGCGTCCGCTCCTGTGCCTCGCTGCCAGGTTTTCGACTTTCGTGCTTCCTCAGTGCAAGCTTCGTGAATACGACGTCGAGCATACCCTCGAAAGGGAACTCCTCGGGCAGGATCGAAGCGCTTCGCGCAAAAGAGCAGCCCCTCGTAAGCACCTCCATCGAGGCCGTCGAGCTGCCAGTCCATGTTCCAGGCGCGGGCAACCGACTTTGCGATGCTAGTGGCCCATCCTAGATGGTCCTCCACCAGTCGATGCACCATGGCATCGCTCCCGGGCTCCAGTCCGCTATAGTCGAAATCAGTCATGCTTCCTTGTTAGTCGGATCGCCGCTTGAAATTCTCAACCCCCTCCCACCCACATCCTGTGCGGCATCGCCCGCAATGGGCTCCGACAGAACCTGGTCTTCGAACCGTAGCATCTCGGCATGGTTATTGCCAGAGCTAAACGTAATGATTTCAGCTGCTTAACATTGTCGTGAAGCGAACGTCGCACTGGGGCGGACTAGAGAGTGTTGTTGTTAGTGGTAAGCCCATTACCCGATTCACATCGCAGGTTAGCGGACCAAAGGAAGGGGCGGCTCCGTGCCCTTGGCGGACCGGCTCGTAAGCTGGAAGGGGTTGAGAATGAAAGGTCAGGTTGGTGCGGCAGCGTCGAGCAAGCAGTGCAAGGATGCGAAGACTCAGACGAAGAAGAAAGAGACAAAGCGCAGCGAGGCGGCTCGTGAAGCCGAGGTGCAAGAACTAATCCTTGGGCATCGCGAGAACGGCCGTAAGTTGTCGCGGAGCATCCTTCGCCGTTGGAGGGTGAGGATGCCCTCTGACGAAATCGACAGTATTGTCGATCTCGCGCTTTGCGAGGCGGCTCGTCGCTTCTCTCCGGAGCGAGGAGCTTCGTTTATGACCTTCTTCTTCTACCATCTTCGAGGCCATCTGGTGCGGTCCGTCGCGCGAGCCGCGCAAGCGAGCAATGTCTTCATGTCCTACGGCGAGAACGGCGGAATCGACACCAAGCAATGGCAACATGTCACCACCGAGGCTCTGTGGTCGATGGCTCCGGATCATGACGTGTTTGGTCAGCGGGAGCTGGAGACTCCGGAGAACGTAGTCTTGCGTATGGAGAAGATCGAGCGGTGCCGCACTGCGGTAAATGCTCTCGACGATCTAGAGAAGGAAATCATCACCCGTTCATTTAGCGGAGAGCAAGCACTGGTCGATATCGCCAAGAGCTTGGGATATAGCCGTTGTCATATCTCTCGAGTGAAGAAAAGTGCCCTCGAGCGACTCCGCGGTCTTATGGGCGGCGGTGACGAGCCGGTGGTGCACGTCGAACGACGAGCAGCGGAAGTGCTCGCTGAGCGAAACGTTCCGGGACGGGGACGTCCGAAGCGGCGAAGTCGTCGACGTAGCGTGGAGCGGGGTCGCAATGGCCTCCGTATCACAAAGGCGGCCTAGGGTAATCGCGAGCCGGCAGCGGTAGGTCGCACCTTCGGGACTTTCTGTCGACTACCCGCGGCCGCTCACTACGGCAAATAGCTCGCGCAGCTCTCGGTGCTGCGCAGTGGCAAGTACCGTGAGCCGCTCTGCAGCGGCCTGAAAGTTTCCGCCGGCTCGATGCAGTAGCGCCTCGACGAATATACCCGACGCAGTTTGTTCAACAGTAGTGCTCTCGCGGACTAGCTCTGCCGCACGTCCGATTTTACCGTATTTAAGAAACACAGCCGCAAGAACTGCCAAAGCCCGTGCCCGGGCATTGGCTGGATGTGCTTCCCAATTATAGATGGGAAAGAGTGAACGTAACGAGTGCAGACTGAGGATCTGTTCGAGAACATAGGCATTCGCATCGGCAAATTCCGGGTGTGTTTCTCCGCGCAGGGCGTTTCCGGAGTGGGAGCGATACTTGTAGAGAAACGTATCATGGTGAACGAACGCGGCATGTGCAGCTGCTGCGCGTACCCAGAGTTCATAGTCCTCGGCGCGGACTAGCCGGGTATTATAGAGGCCGATCCTTTCGAAAAGGGACTTGCGCAGCAGTGAGCCTCCATTCGGGAATGGCGAGAAGAAGACAAGAGAGCGAAGTATTTCCAGTGGAGAGCGTTGTATGTATCGCAGCTCTTTCACGATTTGTAGCTCGGCGTCGCAGGCGTACAAGTTGCCATAGAGCACATCTGCATCCGGATTTCGCTCAAGCACTCTCAAGTGTGCCGCGAGCGCGCTGGGAAGGAGTACGTCATCATCATCCAACCAGACGACGAAGTCGCCGTGCATCGCGTCGACCGCTTTATTTCTCGCCTCGCCGATAGTCGTGGGGTGCTCTAGCCGGATGAGTCGAGCGCGCTCGTCGTTCGACGCCGGGATCGGCATGCTCGATCCGTTGTCGACTACAAGTACTTCAAAAGGCTGCTCGCACTGTTGCGCAAGAGCACTCTCAATCGCATCCGCAACGTAAGCCGGACGATTCTGCGAGATGATCCCGATGGTGATCATCGGCCGAGCGCTGCTGTAGGTAGGAACAGCTTGCCGAGTGCGTTTTTCCTGTACCGCTTTGGCATAGCGAGCTGCCAAGTGAAACCGCCAGCGCTGATTTTCAAAATCTCGAGCATACCAGCTGTGAATCAGCAAGGGTTGTCGTTCATGATCGAACGTTACCGAAGCGACGGGGTCACGGGCCCAGGCACCTGCATCGAGATAGAGAAGCTTCGAACCTGTTCGCAGCAGCCAGAAAAAATACTTGTAGTAGGGTTCAAAATTATCGAATTCGTAGCGATGATTCTTCTTGAACAGATGAGAGGGGGCGTGAGGTAGCAAGTCGTCAGCGAAGGTGCTCTTATCGATAGCGGCCCGATCGAACTTTGCTCTGATATTTCGATTGCAGTGAATGGAGAAGTAAGGATTCGGGGATATCGGATTGTGAAAGCGGTGATCAATGACGCCACCGTCAGGAACACCGCAGCAATCGATATTCTCTCGTTCCATATGGTCGAGGAGCTTCATGATGCGCGGCCAGTCCATCACGAAGGCATCTTCGTCGATATTGATGATCCATTCGGCGTCGATGTCGTTGAAGGCGTAAAAATACGAATCTGCGTCGGTGCCGGTGAGCTTGATACGTGGGACGGCAGGATCGAGCAGGGCACCACTAAGCTCGAACAGCCGGTCATTGATCGAGCGGGTAACGATTACAACGCGTTCCATATACTGTCGTGTGACGGTGGTAGCGCCTTGCGCTTTAAAAAGTTATCAACACCAGGCTACCGCCTGGTGACGAATGAGGTTGCAGCTCGAACTGACGCTTTTCTTTACTTGATGCGGAGGCAGCGTCGAGGGGTTTGGTTACGAGGGGGAGTTTTCTCCTTAGATTGCTCAGAAAAGTGTCTTTGGTGCAGCCGGTCCACTGGAGAGGCATTTTTCGACAATCCCTGGAGTCGGGACACCATCGAAATGAGAGCGGCAACATAGGCCTTTCCGTTCCGGGCACTTTTATCGGCGGTCGATGTTCTTATGGACAGCGCAGCAAATCTGGTCGGCATCGGGAGGCAGTTCCTGACTCAGGGGCAGGACGCATACTCGCTTGTTACCTTCAAACTCGCGCTCGAGCTGGATCCAGCCTTTCTCCCGGCTCATGTCCTGATCTCGGAAAGCTATCGACGACTCGGCGAATCGGCGAGAGCTGCCAAACATCTCGCGAAAGCATTCCAACTCAGTAGTTCACGCGAGGTAACCACGGTCGGTGCGAGGGTTGCACTCTCACAAGCCGCATCGTCCGAGCTGACGCAGCACTGTCACGCCCTTTGTAACGGGCTTCTTGACGATGCGGAGCAAGTGGAATTGCATCACGCCTTGCGTGCGCACTTCGAGTCACAGGCGATTGCCGCCGGTCATACGGCTGCGGAGGAAAGTAGCACGACAAGCAAACCGGTATCGCTGGAGAGTCCTTTGACAGATCTTGCAAGCGTCGTAAATTACTGTGTCCTCCGCTTTGGATTTCGCAAGTATCTCGAGATTGGCTGCAACCAGGAAATAACGTTTCGGCAGATAATCGCGCCATATCGCATTGGCGTCGATCCGGTGAAGGGCGGGTCTGTTCGCCTGACAAGTGACGAATTCTTTGCCGAGACCAATGATGACTTCGATATCATTCTAATCGATGGACTGCATCGAGCGGAGCAGGTGCTGCGAGACGTTGGCAATGCACTACGTTATTTGCGACGTGACGGAGTGATCATCCTCCATGACTGCAGTCCGGCTACCGAAGCGCACCAAGCCCCGGAGCCGGTGGAATTTATCTGGAACGGAGATGTGTGGAAAGCGCTCGTAGCGCTACGCACAGATCCTCAACTCGACATCGTCACCGGGGACTTCGACTACGGTGTCGGCGTCATCCGTCGGCGACCCAATTCGGACCCTATCGTGCTGCCTCGCCCCTATCTGCAGCTCAGCTGGCAGGAACTGGAACAGCATCGTCAGGAGTGGCTGCGTTTGTGTTTGTCTGAAGAGGTGAAGGCGTGGCTGTAGTGCCTGGCTATCGCGAGATCGATCTTGGAGTGATCGAGGCATTATGTCGAGCGCACCCTGACGAAAGTGGCTTTAAAGAACGGCTTCGCGTCAATCGTGGAGCACTCTACCTTGCCCATTGGGCGCAGCATTTTGAATGGCAGTACGCTGCGCGCATCTTTTCTCCCGGTGCTCGCGTTTTGGACTGGGGCTGCGGCACCGGTCATTCCGACGTGTTTCTCGCTCTCGTGGGTTTCACCGTCGTCGGCTACGATCCTGACCCCTTGGGCATTCAAATTGCGAGCTACTTGCGCTCTCTACAGGAAGAGCCGTTTCTTTCCCGGATGTCGTTCCATTTGGAGGCGCCTCGGGAGTACTATGAATGGGCGTGGGCAAGCCACGTCTTCGAACACATCCCGAGCGACGAATGGTCCGATGCTTTCCGGCAAATCAAGACCGCGGGGGCCTGCCGAGTGTTAGTGTCGGTGCCGCTTGGCGCCGCTTACTTCGATCCGGATCACAAGAATTTCTGGTACGATTCGTCTGCATTCGCTGCGGATTTGGAACGTGCCGGCGTCGAACTGGGTGCGCCTGCGGAGGTAGATCGAGAGAATCAGGTAATTCGAGCGGTCGTCAAACTGCGCTGACATGGGTGTGTCGAAAGACGATAGTTCTTCGACGGTCCCGACATGAAAAGCCTCGAGGCTAAAGTCGCACCGATGGGATAGGGAATAGCTGGACAGGCAATCGGGAGGTATGCTACCACCCGCTACCCTGAAGACGACCATCGCTATTTTCCGCTTGCGGGGTGAAGGGGTCGTTTTTACAGTTTAGG
>JAGRAW010000204.1 GCA_020434415.1 Bdellovibrionales bacterium | reverse complement strand
TACCCGCATCAATGTCGCTTACAGAACCGGCGCTCATACCTTGCATCTGCCATCTGGACGCACAGCCCGGTGGTCGAGTCTTGCTCCACGTGCGCTATTCCGCAGGTTCACCACCAGCCGACTCACCGGCGGGGGCTTCAACCTTCTTCAGCACGAGGGCATAGGGGATAGAGTCGCCTCCGGCATAGCCGATCTCCAAATAGTAGGTCCCGTCGTCAGGCATGGTAACTTTGTCCGAGCGAAGCCCCTCTCCGGATTTTGACGTCCCTTCGTAGAGCGCTTGCCGGAATTCATCGAGAATCCGCACCTGAAAATACGACTCGCCCTTCGTTCCCGGAACGACACCGGCGAAGTAGCTCTCTCCTGCCTTTGCCTCGAAGGAAAAAACATCAAGCTTGTCAGCGTCGCCGATGAAATTCGCCGCATATCGCTTCGCCTCGACGGGCAACGCCGCTTCCAATGCTTCACCTGCATCACGCTCAGTATCTGCATCTCCTTTGGCTTCTCGTGTCAGCTTGAAGGTAAAATAGTCTTTATGGGTGTCGCCATACTGCGATCCGACCAATACGTAGTAGCGACCTGACTCGGGCACCCGCATTTGCAGTGCTTTAGTTGCGAACTGGTCACCGATAATCTCTACTTTCTTGAGTTGATTACGCTCGCGCCCATGAATCTCGAGACCGCCGTACGGATGCGCATTCTCTTGCGCGTTCCCCTGGGCCAGGCCCGCGAGGCCGATATCCGTGACATTAATCGTGGCAGTTACTTCCGCGGCCGAGTCGATATCAATGTAAAAGTAATCGTACTTCGCCTTTTGCTGATGATGGTCCAGCCGATACTCTTTGTCGTATTCGAGCGCTACGGCATCCTCGTAGCTGTCACCACCGCGAATGCTCGTGCCGTAGCTCTTGCTCGGCGCTTTAGCCACGAGAACAGATTCCTTCGTCGCCTCTTGTAGCGCTTGATTCAACTGCGCGGCGTCTTTCGCGTCAAAGTATTTCCCGCCGCTGTGGTCGGCGATTCCTTTGAGCTGGGCGCGGGCAACATCATTCACATTGAAGCCGATGGCGAAGACTTTCAGCTTGAAGCCTTCTCGCTCCAACTGATCCAACACCGCAATCGGATCGCCATCGCAGGTTTCCTCTCCATCCGTCAGCAAGATGATCACACGCTCCGACTCCCGCGCCATTCCGACGTCATAGAGATCGTTTCGCGTTTCTAACAGTGAATGGGCAATCGGCGTATACCCTTTCGGAGTCAACCCTTTGAGTCTCGACAAGACCACCTGCTTATCAAGCTCGTGGAACGGGACAACCAATTCGGTATCTTTACAGCTCGCAGCCTTGTCACTCTGTTCGACCCGATGTCCGTACACACGAACAGCGACCATCTGCCCCTTCGGTATTTCGTCGAGGGATCGCTCCAGAGCCTGTCGCGCCGCGTCTATCTGCGTTACTCCACCGAGCTGCTGACGCATGGAACCGGACAAATCGAGCACGAACTCGATGTCGGTTGCTGCTCGAACCGGTGAGGCCAACAGGACCAGCAAAAGGGGTAGTAGAATACGCCGTAAAGAATTCATGCAGATGCTCCCAAAAACGCGAATTGCGTGCAGTAGAAGCTACTACACCTTCCAACCATAAAACATCGAGAAATCGGCACCCCGAATATTCCCGTAACTTGCTCGGTATAATGACAATGGCTGGGGGCGACGGGTCGGGCAGACGATGGTGCATCGTGACACGAAGGGAATGATCGGAGTGCAGGAAGATAGGTCCCCCGAGCGACGGCGAACGAATCGCACATCTAATGAAGGTTTTGGCCCAAAGTTGCCGCATGGACTAAACCTCCATCAGCATGGATCTGCTTTACTCCCGGGTGCTCTAAGAGGGCCTCGGCACAAAGCTGACGCTTCGTCCCGAGTCAGTTCCGAACTCAGCCGGTGTTCCTGATGCGCCGCGCAGTTTTCGTATGGAAGACCTCACGGCTAACAACACTCCGCGGACCGGAGTGCCCGCATTCAGCCGCGAGCGATACCCCGACGGCTTTGTCGCTGATTTGCCAGGCACAAGCGAAACTGGAAGCGGAAGCAACACAAAACCTTCACCGAAGTCTGCCCACGCGAGAGTGCTGTCCATGCCGGAGTGACTGAATAGACTTCAGCCACTCCGGACATCCTTGGTCGACCTCTCTCAGAAGATTAGGCAACACAGTTTGGTCAGTAAGCGCTTACCAGCCTCGTCCCTGCTGCTCTCGCCATCGGCGTTCATTCTCCATTTGCTCCTGCCGTCGGCGGTTCTCTTCTTCCTGCTGTCGTCGGCGTTCATCTTCCTGTCGCTGAAGCTGTGCAGCATGAGCGGCTGCATCCTGCTGCCGCTTCTGCTCAGCCTGTTGCGCTTGTTGCGCCTGCTGAGCCTGTTGGGCCGCAATGTTGGCCCAGGGGTCGGACGGATTATAGCTCATCGCTAAACTCCTCTCGAAAAACACACCTGTTGAGAACGGAAACACTCCATTCTCCACGGAAACCGTCGGCTTCCGTCTCCCGAACGAGTATTCTTCCGTTCGCGAGCGTCAAGCCGCTCTTCTGCGCGCCTCAATTGTGAAACTTTTGCCTCCTCGCCGCGACGCCGACGATTCGAAACCCGGCAGAGGTGAATTGAAGATTAGTATGTCCCATGGTCGTCTTGGATTCAAGCGCCTCCGACCGACTTGGGCAGTCAATGACGTCCACAGTTCGATGCGGCAGTCTCCGTTGTTACGAGGGCTGAACGGCAACATACTTGCTGTCATCGCGAGAAGCATTGCGTCTTGCCGCGATGCACCGTGGCGATCTTGTTTAATCCCTTAGGACCGAAGAGCGTGAAGGCATTTAGGGCAGCAGGACCAAAATTGACATTCAATTCATTTTGCACGCTCAAGCCGAGTAAGTGCGCGTTCCGCATGTTCGCGCACTACGGCGGATGGATCGAGCGACAACGCGGCATGCAGAGCTTCACGTGCTTCGCCTGCATTCGTGTTTGCCAGCACGCAGCATGCGTTCCGCAGCAACCCTTCCCTGCCCGGTCGCATCAGCGGCGTGCCTTGATAGCGCGAAAGGAACTCGGCATCGGTTCGTATGCCGAGGACCTCGATGAGATTGAGTAGCGAGCCGCTACCTCGAGCCGACGTAAGCTCCTCTACCGTCCCCGGCGGGCGATTATCGTGATTGAACGGACAGACATCTTGGCAGATGTCACAGCCGAAGGCCCACTCCCCGAGGGCTTCGGCTTCCCATTCGCTCAAAGTTCCTTCCTTCTCGATCGTGAGATACGAGATGCAACGGCGAGCATCGACGAACTTTTCAGAAACGATAGCCTGAGTCGGACAAGCCGGGAGGCATCGGCGACATGCACCGCACTGGCCACGTGGATTGCTCGGTTCAGATTCAGCGACAGGCTGCACATCCCAGAGGACTTCCGCAAGAAAGGTAAAAGACCCGATGCCGGGCGTAATCAGCATCGTGTTGTTGCCGGTGAATCCCAGGCGCGCCGTTCTAGCAATTGCACGCTCGAGCAGCGGCACGGCATCAGTGAACACGCGGTAGGCGATTGAGTGCTTCGTCCGCTGCTCGATCATGCCAACCAGGTGCTTCAGTCGCCGCTTCAGCACTCGGTGGTAGTCTCTACCCCACGCATAGCGAGCAACTCGCCCGTAGCCTTTCGGAAGGACCGGCGGATGATGTTCCTCGCTCCAATAAGAAATTGCGAACACTGCGATAGAGCGAACGCCGGGGAGGAAGGCCTCAAGATCACCGAAGAGCTCCGGTGAGCGTTCCATGAATCGCATGTCGCCCGCAGCGCCCGCGCTCTGCCAGCGCCGGAGCGCATCGATATCCGGAAGCAGTGCTTCGCGAACTTGAGCTGTCGACAGCAAGCCCGTAAGGGTTAGTCCGAGGCGAGCCGCCTCTTCCTGGATGATCGCTGCCGGGACTTCATTCATCGAGCTAGGCACAACCGATTGAAAGGCTGGCCCCGATTGAAAGACCAACCCCGAATGAAAGACCAACCCCGAATGAAAGACCAACACAGTGCTGGCAATCTCATTTCAGCAATCTTCAGACGGGGCGGGAACAACGTCTTTCGGCACGCGTTACAAAAAAAAGCCGGACCAAAGTCCGGCTTTCTCTTCTCAACGACGACTACGAGGCATCTCCGCCTCCTCCTCCGCCGCCACCTTCGAAACGCTCCATTTCGCCCCAACCCTCTTCATCAGCCTCTTCCTGATCGCTGTAACGGCGCTCGTTAGACTCGAGCTCGGTCTTGCAGTCGATACAGTACTGAGCGACCGGTCGTGCCTCGAGTCGAGCCGGAGCGATTTTTTCACCGCACCGCTCGCAAACGCCGTATTCGCCGTTTTCAATCTTGTCGAGCGCGTATTCGATCTTCCGGAGGAGGTTTTTCTCGCGATTACCCAGCTTTTGAATCGCGGCCTGCGTTATCTCGAGAGATGCGAGATCGACCGAATCTCCTCCACCCTGCGAGAGCTGTGTTTCCGAAGCGCCTTCGAGCTCTGCGAGGTGTTGCATGATGCCCTGACGTTCCATCAGCAACAGTTTCTTGAACTTGTCCAGATCGCGTTTCCGCATAACCCCCCAGCTATATTGCGCCAACGTATCGCCGTACCAGCGCCGTACTCTATCACTCAGCACACCGCACGATCTGGGATAGACCGACGATGAAACTGGACCGAAAAGGTGCAAAAATAAAAGCCATCCTTTATACCAGCGCTTAGCTACCGTGTCTATACTGCCCAAATTGTTGCCGAAGTACGTCTGATATCTCTCCTAGCGTCGCGTAGACCCGCACGGCATCGATAACCGACGGCAGTATGTTCGCTCCTTCCTTCGCTGCAAGCTCCAGCGTTTGCAGCGCACCCTTCACCGCGACTGAATCCCGCTCCCGCCGCAATTGCTCCAGATGCCGCTTTTGCTCAGCTTCAATTGCGGGGTCGATACGCATCAATTCGAACTGTCGTGAGGCCGCGTCAGACTCGTCGCGATAGCGATTGATTCCGACGACTATCTGATCCCCATTCTCGAGCGACTGTTGATAGCGATATGCCGATTCTTCTATCTCACGCTGCGGGAAACCGGCGTCTATCGCCGCCACCATACCGCCCATCCCGTCGATCTTCTCGATCAGGTCCTCAGCCTTGGCCTCGAGCTCATCGGTGAGCCGCTCGACGGTATAGCTCCCGCCCAACGGGTCAACCACGTCCACGACTCCGCTCTCGGCAGCAAGGACCTGTTGCGTGCGGAGGGCAAGGCGCGCAGCTTCCTCGCTCGGCAACGCGAGCGCCTCGTCATAGCTGTTGGTGTGGAGAGACTGCGTGCCGCCCAGCACAGCCGCAAGCGCCTGCACACTTGTTCGGACCACGTTTACCAAGGGTTGTTGAGCGGTAAGCGTCGAGCCGGCAGTCTGCGTGTGAAAGCGAAGCATCAGCGAACGCGGATCTTCGGCGCCAAACCGCTCTTTCATGATTCGCGCCCACATTCTCCGCGCCGCTCGAAACTTTGCCACTTCCTCGAGAAAGTTGTTGTGACAATTGAAGAAAAACGCGAGACGAGGCCCGAAGTCATCGACCGCGAGCCCCCGGCTACGAGCAGCCTCGACATAGGCGATACCGTCGGCCAAGGTAAACGCTATTTCCTGAGCGGCGGTCGAACCAGCCTCACGTATATGATAGCCGGAAATGCTAATCGTGTTCCATGAAGGAACTTCGCGGCTGCAGAACTCGAAGATATCGGTGGTGATGCGGAGCGCACCGGCGGGAGGATAGATATAAGTTCCCCGGGCGATGTACTCCTTGAGCACATCATTCTGAATGGTGCCGCGCAGATCCTTCCAGGCTATCCCTCGCTTTTCGGCGAGGACCAGATAAAGCGCCAGCAAGATATGAGCAGTCGAATTGATTGTCATACTCACCGAAACCTGCTCGAGCGGGATGCCGTCAAACAGCCGTTCCATATCGGCCAATGAGTCGATGGCGACGCCAACCTTGCCGACTTCGCTCTGCGCAAGCGGATGGTCGGAGTCCCGCCCCATTTGTGTCGGAAGGTCAAATGCCACGCTCAAGCCCGTCACGCCCTGCGCTAACAGGTAGTGGTAGCGAGCATTCGCCTCTTTGGCTGAGCCGAAACCGGCATATTGCCGCATCGTCCAAGGACGACCACGGTACATGGTCGGATAAATTCCGCGGGTATACGGATACTCACCGGGAAAACCGACACGCTCGAGATACCGCTCCGCAACGGTCTCGTCCCGCGGTAGGTCAACGTCCGGATGTTCGATACCGGAGGACGTTCGGAAGACATCCCGTGGCAACGGTGTCTTCTTGAGCACAGGCAGAAGAGTCTGCTTGCGCCATTTATTCAGTGCATTCTGTAGACGATTTTTGGCCATCAAGACTCCAAACGCGACCGGGACACCCTTTGATGCATTGCAAAACGTACTGCAGGGAAAAGTATCGGACAAACGGTATTGTAGAGGGTATAGATCGAGCGAATATCCTAGTGCAGCGACAACCGCAGTCCCTAGCAGATTGTCGAAAGGAATTTTTTCCGCACCCTGCTAGTCAGAAGGAGCTATACGAGTGGCAAGTCGGACAATTGCAGAGCTGAGAAACAAACACCGGGAAGCTGAACTTGGCGGCGGGGAAGAGCGCCTCAAGAACCAGCAGGAAAAAGGTAAGCTAACGGCGCGGCAGCGAATCGCGGCGCTGGTAGATCCCGGCACTTTCGTCGAGCTGGACAAATTCGTCACCCACCAGTCGACCAATTTCGGTCTCGCCGAACAGAAGTACCTGGGGGACGGAGTGGTTTGCGGCCATGCGCTCATTGATGGTCGCCAGGTGTTTCTCTTCGCCCAGGACTTCACCGTCTTTGGCGGCTCACTTTCAGAAGCGTACGCCAAGAAGATTACCAAGATTATGGACCTTGCAGTCGAGGTGGGATGCCCGGTCATCGGTTTGAATGACAGCGGCGGAGCGCGCATTCAGGAAGGAGTTCAAAGCCTGGCAGGGTACGCCGACATCTTCTATCGTAACGTGACCTGCTCAGGCGTCATACCGCAGCTTAGCGCCATTCTCGGCCCTTGTGCGGGAGGTGCCGTCTATTCTCCGGCAATCACCGACTTCATCTTCATGGTGGAGGAGATCTCCCACATGTTTATCACCGGACCGGATGTAATCAAGACGGTGACAAAAGAGGAAGTGTCCAAGGAAGACCTCGGTGGCGCCCAT
>JAGRAW010000203.1 GCA_020434415.1 Bdellovibrionales bacterium | reverse complement strand
CCGATCCGGATGACGGACCATCTAATTGCTTAGGTTCTGAACCTTGTAAGCCGTTGAAGTGTATACCTTTATGAACTCGGCCGGCTGCGCACTCGCCGTCAGCGAGCGTCCATGAAGACCAGCAATAGCTTACTAAGTTGCTGTAATTGTTAAAGAAGCTTCAGTTCTGCTAGTATCGAACTCTATCCTCGGTTCTGCGGGGGTCTATATTAACGGGAACTCTAATACCTGTTTGCGGCTATGGGCGGGAATTCGGACTGCCTGACAAAGGCGGACTTAATCGACTCGATTTACGACAATCTTCCTTTCGACAAGCAAAAGGCGACTCAGATTGTGGAAGATTGGATCGAGCTTATCAAAGAAGGCCTCGACCGAGATCATAAGGTGATGATCTCCGGCTTCGGGGTCTTTGAGGTGAAGGAAAAACACGCACGACCCGGGAGAAATCCTCAGACGGGAAACAAGATCACCCTTTCCGCACGGAAGGTGGTCAAGTTCAAGGCAAGTCAAATATTGCGTAAGCAATTGAACGACGCCGTCGCAGAGGAAGCGCCTCCCCTTCCGCCTCCCGGCGACTAGCAGATTGCTCAAAAGCTGTTGCAGCAATCTGAGAGAACTCGCCGACTCGGTCGCGGATGTGGGATTTGTCGTGCTCGCTAAGGCTTCCTCTGAGCGAGCACGGCAAGCGGCATGAAATGTCGTCCATGAGCATGGTTTGCGCGCGGATTGCTTGAAAGGCCCGTCCTTGGCCGTTTTCGGCGCGTGTACGTAAGAAAGCTTCGTTTTGAGGCGTTCAGATTCTATGGGCGTAAGGCCCTTGGAAATCTACTGGAGGATCGAAGCGTATTTGACAAGCGGCGTACGCGGCAATACCGTCGGCCTACAGTAAAAAAGCAACGAGGCGAAAGCGAAATTCCATCATGAGCGATTCATCAGCGACGGTTCGAACCGGCGGTTCCGCATCAGGACAACGAGAAGCTACCGCATCTGCCGATGAAGGAACGGCGACGGAGTTAGGTCCCCGAGAGCGCATTCTTCAGGCAGCACTCGAGCTCTTCGTCGAGCAAGGCTACTTCAACACGAACGTCCCCGATATCTCCAAACGCTCCCGCTGCAGTGTCGGCTCAATTTACCATCATTTCCTGAATAAGGAGGAGATCGCCGCACAGTTGTATCGCGACGGCATCCTGCGCTTCCGTGAAGCGCTTAGCGAAAGCATCGACCCGGAGGAGGACCCCGAGAAGACCATTCGCTCGATAGTGATCGCGTTCATGCGATT
Source organism: Bdellovibrionales bacterium (assembly GCA_020434415.1). Classification (GTDB taxonomy): domain Bacteria; phylum Bdellovibrionota_C; class UBA2361; order SZUA-149; family SZUA-149; genus JAGRAW01. Next base: position 6,029 of record JAGRAW010000203.1, on the reverse strand, counting down.
CGCCGAAGAACATCACTTGCTGTCGCGCTACCTTTGGCTCGCACGACATAACGAATTCCTTAGCGACCGGGTCCGCCGACCGACAACAGTCGGCTTCGATGAGCTCGGTCGCCGTCTCACGAAAGTAATCAAAAAGGCAGTGCGGGGCGGAGACATTCCTCCAGTCAAGGCCGAGGTGTTTTGGAGCATCGTCTTCGGTATTCCGTTGAGCTACGTTCGTGATTGGCTGGACGGCTACACGACCGGAAGTCCTTCCGGGGTTTCCGCCTCAATAGCCAGCGCCTGCTGGGCAGGACTGCAAGGCCTGAGAAACTAGCCGACCTCACGCTCGCGAGCGTTCTCGGGCGAGTGCCCGTTGGACGTTCGGCAGTGACAAGTCCGCGAGTTTCGAACGAAGCGCTTCCGTCAGAGAAGCATGCTTCGCCACCTCGACCAGTACCATCGAATGGAGATTGTGCGGTGCGGCCTCAGGAGTGAAGCGTTCCACAACACGCTCCAACTCTGCCGCCGAGAGCGTATCCGGCAGGCGCACCACGGCACCACCAGTCATCAGCTTCTTGCGAAACTCCTTCAGTAGCCCGTTCGGGTCGCTCTGCCCATCTATGACCAAAGTATGGATCAATCTAGCCTCCTCAGGCACTGCGATTCAAAATGCGCAAAATAGTCTCATGCCTGCAGGTCCATAAAAAATGCACGCGGGGAATCCTTTCAGCAGCCTGTTGGCAAAGCCTGCGGTCGCCCGTCAAGAACCCTGCTGTAGCCCATCGAGGACACTGTTGAACTGGATGACTGCCGCGAACGGTCCGGCGATTTGGATCCGGCCTTCAAGGAAGGCCCGCTGTCCGCTGAGCCGTCCCTCCGCGAGCGCAAGTGCGTCCTCCGCAGAAGTCACAAGCTCGCAGTCGGCGCTCGGCGCGTGAGCCCCCTCGGTGAGCAGCTCCACCCGCGCTCGTTGTCGAAAGTCGAGCATGAACCGATAGCGCGACTCGCGTTCCTCGATAGACCAGAGAAAACGAATGCCGCTCTGAGGCACCGGCACCTGTTGTGCCTCACAGCGCTGAGCGTATTCATTCAGCAGGCGTTGGAGTTGAGGTACGAGCTTCATCCGGATAGCACTGGTTCTTTCAGCACCTTCATCACCGGGCAATCCACTTGCCCGACCAATCTCGGGGCGCTCCCATCGGACCACGGAAAGCCGCTTTCCGCGATCTGGAGCGCAGCCCGGGAGAATGTTACCGGCATGACCTGAAAAAGTCCAAGCACCGACCTTCCGGAGCGGCGTTCAGATTGCGGTTATTGCGGAACTTACATCTACGACCGCCCCTCGTGAACTACGAAGCCTTCTGGGCGCGAAGCTGCTGCAGCGATGAATGGAAGTAGGTCACGTTCAGCTCGTGCATCGACGGGACCATCTTCATTCGCTCGAAGAAAAGCTGCGCATTTGCCTTCTGGTCATTCGCCTCGTAGGCCCGGGCGAGCACATTCAGACACTCCGCGTTCTGCCAGTGGCTCAAACGACAAGCGCTTTGGGCAAGCTGCATGGCGAAGGTAGGATTGAAGTCCGCACCTGTACGCAAATAACTGCGTGCCAGATAATGAACGGGCCGAGGATCGCGCGGAGCGGCGATCATTGCTCGCGTAAGCTGCTCGCGTGCCTGCAACAGTCGACCCTGATCCAGGAACCGTTCACCGCGCAGTAAGACTGCCTCGAACGGGGCATTCCCGCTCGCAAGTACTCGGGCTAAAAGGCGTTCGCCTAGACGAATCTCGCCATGCCGAAGTTCGAAGTGGGCCAGAGCGGTATTCACATGGAGATTTCGGTCATCTTCCAAGCTCAGATCTGTGCGAGCAGCTAGCAAACGCTGGCGTGCCTCGAGCACGTCATCTTCTGTCGCAATCCCCTGCAACGACATGTGCAAGTATGAGCTGAGCGCTTGTAGATCATCGGGGTAGACCTTCAAGCAGCGCTTCATTGTCCGTGCTGCCGAGAGCACTCGCCCGAGAAAAACCTCGATGCGGGCTTGCAACAGATAGGCGTCGCGTAATCGGCAGCTGCTCCTGGTCAGCTGATCCAAAAGCTTGAGAGACTCGTCATACTGGTCTTCGCGATAGAGGCAGTAGGCTAGATCGAGCCGAGCGGAATTGGCTGCCGGATGTAATGCGCTTTGCTCGAGACCGATGCGATACAACTCCGCGGCTCGAGCGAAACGACGCTCCTTGAAAGCTTCAGCGGCAGCAACCCATGCCCACACCGGCCAGGTGCCCCAGAGGCGATACCACCGAATTGCCTCGCGCAACCTTCCGCGTGGGAAACGGCGCGTGGACGCGCTGGAACTTCGCTTACTCATCCGACATTTTGAACTTCGACGCGGAACACCGAAGGCGAACCGCTTGCGTGAATGGCTCACATGCACCTCCAACCACTACTACTCCACCCCAACCCATCCGGGGCACATCCTGTCCTCGGTTTCACCACCAGGACAGTAGTAAACAAAATCCACTGTCAAAGCAATCGAAGCGAACTGCCCTGGGGAACCAATTTTTGTCCGTCGCGCGGTCACTCAGCGGCCGCGCTCAAGGAGCTTCAGATGGGAGGCGCTGAACAACATCTCTCGTATGCCGGAGCGTAGCGACCGTCGTCGGACAACTTCCAATCTTCACTCTTCACTAGGTGTTATGGAGCAGTCACCATAATCCGTCTCCCCCCCGCCTTGATTAACTGCTTAAAACCACATAATAATTGCTCAGTTTCGGACCGCTCCCGACAAATACCGACCTTAGAGACTGGTTTTGAGACTCCTACTTGTGTGCGTTTTAAGGGGCAGCCGGCAGCAAGCTGCTTGAAAGAAATCACCACTTGGTGCATGTATGAGGGCTTCTTGCGCCCGGGCAACCGGGCTGGAACACGCAGCGATTGCTCCAAGTGAGCATTGGCGTTGCAAATAGTAATCTGAAATCGCTGGATTAATTCCCATGTTTGCAGTGGTTCGAACGGGCGGAAAGCAATATCGAGTAGAGCCCGGCTCCGTCATCGATGTGGAGAAGCTTTCCGGAGAGGTGGGCGACGCCGTTGAATTTGGAGAGGTGCTTCTTATCGCTGACGGTGAGAAGGTCTCGGTCGGACGTCCGATGCTCGACGGTGCCAAGATTGCGGCGCGAATAGTCGCCCAACATCGCGGGCCCAAGGCAGTAATTTTCAAAAAGATCCGTCGTCACGGAAAACAGCTCAAGAAAGGGCATCGTCAGGCCTTGACTCGCGTCGAGGTCGAGGAGATTCGGGCTTAGTCCCGATTCCGTGCCGGTTAGAAGGAGAAGGTAAGCATGGCTCACAAGAAGGCGGGCGGATCATCAAGAAACGGCCGCGACTCGCGCGGTCAACGGCTTGGTGTCAAGAAATTCGGCGGCGAACTGGTGCGCGCCGGAAACATCATCGTTCGGCAGCATGGAACGAAATTTCACCCCGGCAAAAACGTTGGGGTTGGTCGCGACTGCACGTTGTTCGCGCTAATCGACGGTCACGTGACCTTCGAGCGCAAAGGGAGTGATCGACAGGAAGTCTCTGTCCTCATGGCCGAGTAGCAACTCTAGCTCCTCGCCGACGGCTTTCTCTTACGTTTACTGCTTTGGCTCGTCGCCTCGCGGCGGGTCTGGAACTGGAGCATAAAGCCGTCGGTATCCGTCCGTGAAATTCATCGATGAAGTAACGGTCCATGTTGCAGGCGGCGACGGAGGAGCGGGTGCCGTCAGTTGGCGCCGAGAGAAGTTCGAGCCTCGAGGTGGCCCTGACGGCGGAGATGGGGGCAACGGTGGGGCTGTTATTTTCGTTGCCGACCCGGGGCTGAATACCCTCATCGACTTTGCCTATCACCCCCATATTGTCGCTGACCCCGGCGAGAACGGAGGCAGCAATCAACGCCACGGTGCCGACGGTGCCGATGCCGTGCGACAAGTCCCTCTCGGCACCCAGGTGTATTTCGACGAAACGCTAGTCGCCGATCTTTCGGTCACTAATGCCCGGTGGGTCGCCGCTCGAGGCGGACGAGGCGGCAAAGGAAACGCCTTCTTCAAATCTGCAACACAGCAAGCTCCCACACACGCGCAACCCGGCTGTGCCGGAGAACGCTTTAGCTTTCGCCTCATTCTAAAGTCCGTGGCTGACGTCGGCCTTGTCGGACTTCCCAACGTCGGCAAGTCGACGCTTGTCGCTACGGTGACCCAAGCGCTTCCGAAAATTGCAGACTACCCCTTCACCACGCTTCGCCCCAGCCTCGGCGTCGCGAGCGCGGCTGACGGCCGACGCTTCGTGCTTGCCGATATTCCGGGCCTGGTTCCCGGTGCTCACGAGGGGAAAGGATTGGGATTGAAGTTCTTACAACACATCGAACGAACGAAGACGCTCGCTCACTTGCTCGACGTCACAACCGCACCCGACGGGGGATCGCTGCTCGACTCCGAGCATCTCCAGAGCGATGACGCCGTCGCCAAGCTCGTATTTGAACAGTTCGAGCTCATCGATCGCGAGCTGCAGCTGTTTTCCACTGAATTGGCGCAGCGTCGCAGACTCATCGTCTTCACGAAGGGCGATCTGCCGGCAAATCGCCGGGCCCATGAGCTGACGCACGCTGCGTTTGAGGCTCGCGGTTATCAAACCGTGCTCATTTCGAGTGCCACCGGCGACGGTTTGGACAGCCTAAAGGAACTTCTCCTCGAACAGATCGCAACCGGCCGGTAAACCGCCTGCTCGTCTCTCTATCGGTCGACTGTGCGCATCACCTGTCAATCGTCCTGACTCCAGTCGAAGTCTTCCCCACACAGCGGAACCAACATCAACTCGGTCTTGCCGATCTCCAAGCGATCGCCCCGTAGGATTGCCGTCGGCGTCTCCACCTCTTCACTGTTCAGAAAGGTCAGGCCCCGCGCCTCGCCTGGGGCAACTTTGAAACCACGCGTCTTCGGGTTGTAGGTTAGAACGGCATGGCGCTCTCGAGAAATCGTTTGATCACCCGGAATTGAGACGTCCATTTCCGGTGCCCGCCCGATAAAGTTTCTCTCGCTGTGCAGCCGGAAGTCTCTACCGCGGTCAGGCCCGGCGGTGCAGACAAGCCACCCTACTACCGGATCGACAGCTGTCCCTGATTGAGCCGCATAAAGCGCGACCGTTTGCCCTCCTACCCGAGGGGGAACCTGCGGAGTAACCGGAGGACCGGCAGACGGCGACAGTGCTTCGGTACGCGAAGCACCGAAGTCTACCTTCCTGCACAGCGGACAGCTTGCGTGTTTCGTCGGATCGAAGTGATGACCATTCGAGCAGCGTTTCGTCGCCATCGTACCTCCTAGTTAGAGCTTATCCATGAATACGCCTGCTCTAAGAGCTTATCCACGAATAACTCTGCTCTCAAAACTGCGATTTCGGCCAATCTCGGCAAAAAGGGAAAAATACTCATTTACTTCAGTACACTCCGCTTTTTTGATTTCCCGTTTTACCGACCTTGCCTTGAACTCCCCGTTTTGAGAGCAGATTTATTCGTGGATAAGCTCTTAGTCCCTAGCTTCATTCTAGCAGACGGTTTACCGCGGAAGCGAAACAAGAGCGAGAGACCGGTTTTCGGCCCTACTCCGTTAGACGCGAAATGCCACCGGTAATTCAGTGGGGCTCGGCGGGGCTTCTTTCCCGTGCCCTTGCCTGATGGCGGCCGGAGCAGGCTTGACCGAAGGGTGTCGATACCCGGCAGGGCTGTGATGCCGATAATCGGGCAACTAGCAAGCGAGCATCGCTCTCGCGGTTCCGGCATCCAATGAAGAAGGAAGTTCAAGCCACTCTCTAGATCGCATTCAACTTCTGGCTATGTCGACACCGAGCTTTGCCGCATTCTATTGTCTGTTTGATGACGATGAGTGGCTGACCCTCTCCATACGCTCAATTTACTCCGCTGTCGACGCCATCTATTTTTTCGTCAGCGACATTCCTTGGAACGGACCGCAGACCGACAATACACGAACGATCGAAACAATTCGCTCGTTTCCCGACC
>JAGRAW010000202.1 GCA_020434415.1 Bdellovibrionales bacterium | reverse complement strand
CACCCCGACCTCCATCCTCGCTCGATGTAAGGTACTTGCCAGCATGATTTTGAGCGTCGGGGCACTTTCCGCCGGCGGCGGCAGGCGGAAAGTCACAGGTGGGCTTGGGAACTGCATAACGAATAGTTGGCACTATTCTAGCAGAACCTTAGCACCCGTGTATGTCCGGACCCACCCAAACTACAAACACAGCGAACAGGTCGACTAGCACGGCGCCTGCGAACGCCACGAACTCCGCAGCCACTCTCCCGCCAGTAGAGCAGGGCGTCGGCTCCCTCGATGAAAAATTGACGGAGCATGGGGTAACTTCAGATGCCGTGCGGGAAGTATTCCGAACGGAGTGGAACAACCCACGCGGCGTGTCTGCCCTTATTGCCACTATAGTTCGTCACGCCGAAGAGGATAAAGAATATCAATACGATCCGAAAGCGCTTCTTGCCGCTTTGCAGAATCCGCAGCCGAGTGAGGAGCAACTCAACCTCCTACGAGAAACAATTCGCGCGAATAAGGCACAGCACGAGCGTCGGGTTGAAGACTTGGGGGGATCAGTAATTGAGAAACTTCAGTACGATTTGCACGCGCTTCAACGCCAGGTGGCCGATTCAGCCGTAGGTCGTTTGGCGCCAGCCGCCGCAAATCCGTCAGCCTCTACGGATACAACGTCATCAAGCCCTCAGGTTCAGAGTCCGCAAACCGGCCAACCCAGCCCGCGACCTGCTACACAAAGTGCCCCGGAACAGCCGACCGTTACGACTCAAAGCACGACGGTATCCTTTCACCGGCAGAACCGAGACGGATCCTTGCGCACCGTGCAAAGGCAATTGGCCTTACAGGCGGACGGAGCGGTAATCGACAGCAGCACCGGTCAGGCATCCAACGAACTTACCGCTATCTACCTTCATCAAGGAAAGGCTTATCTAGCTGACGGACGTCAGGTCAACCGCCTGGCTTGGGGAGCAGGCCAGGCCCGAGCGCAGGATCTCCAGCGATACCTCGAACCGGTAGCTGAAGGAAGCTTGAGCGGAATCCGTGATGGCTACCTGAAGGAGATGCGCGTTCTGGGAAAAACGGCAGTCTTTACGAAGGGGCCACCGCCGGCGTTTCAGAACCGTCCGCAGTCAGCGCCCGACAGTAGTGCTGCAGCTACACCGCGGAGTGACCAGGCTGCAACGCCGTCTCCTGCTCCTACGCGCAGGGAGACCTCACCGCCAGCGCAAGTACAGTCTCCAACGCCGACGCAGCCTCAACCGGCGCAGCAGAATCCCGCTCCGGCGCTTCCGCAGGTTACTTCACAGGTGCGGCAAAGCGGCCCAGTCCGACAGGTGGCGCTGGAGGTTGACCGAGGATTTCGAGTGGAGCGAATGCCGGCCAACTTGCGGATCGCTGCAGATGGACGGTTGGAGATGGAGGTAGGGCGAGGAAGCGCAGCACGTTGGGTCGATCCCCGAAATACGCCGGGAAGAGCCTGTACCTGCCTCTACCACCAAAACGGCAAACTCTACGATGCCACCGGCCAAGAAGTGCGTTCCCTCCAATGGGGGCGGTATCAGATCGGCGCCCGCGATCTCTTGGGGTATGTCGAGCCAATGGAGCAGGGCAAAGTGAGCTCGATCAAGTCGGGCTACCTCAACCAGGCGATTCATCAGGGTAGGCACGTCGTGTTCACCGAAGGCCCACCGCCCGCTCAACGGACGCGCTGAACGGCAAAGCTACGTCATTTCAGCCATCTAAATGTCACGTCTTTGGGCCACAACAGCATAAACTGCTCATCCGGGAGTTGAGAGCGGCTGACGTCTTCGGTCGTCGTGCCTCTTGCTGGTGGTGGCTGGTGTGCCCGCAGCACACCTGAGCGAAAATTTGCGCTCGACCATACTTCTTTGACTCGCCCGAACTAATCATACGAGTAACTCCTTTTTGAAGGATTTTTACACCGGGGGCCGGAAGAACCCTGGTGTGACCACATCCCAACGGAGGGGTGTCGGTTTTCAGTCTTCCGATACCATGGATAGGAGCACAATCCATGTATCGTGAAATTGGGCGTGTTGTGATTCGGAGCGCGATTCTGTTCGCGCTCGCCGGGACAGTGCCTGCGGATACACCGGCGGAAGTGGAGCCGGCGGTTGAGGCAATCGAAGTTACCTCCGAGCTAATCGAGCAGTACAAATTGGAGATCCTCGAGAAGCTGGAGGACACCTCCGAGGAGCTAGAGCTTCTCGAGGGGGACATCGGGAACAAGCTGTCAGAGTTCAACGACAAGTTGGACCTTCTATTGCAGCGCTTCCCTGAGGATGTTCCGCAGGAGCCGCAAGTTCCAAGCTTCGCGACCGACCGGACGGTCCTTGCCAGTCGGCTGGGACCAAGCGCCGAAGGCTTGCTGGCTCGCTTCGAGCAGAAGCGGCGGGCGTTGCAGGCGCGGCGGGCTCAGAGTGGATCGCGTTTTAGGCGCGATCCCGAATGGGAGATCGCGGCGACCTATCGGAGTTTGACGCGGCTTGCGGCATATGACCCAAATGTCGCGCTCCAGTGCCTCTGGGAGGTGAGCGACCCTGCGGTCGCAAACATCGACCAAGGCAGTTCAAACGACTGCGGCCCAGCAATCATCGCGAAGCACCTCGCGGCGGAATGCCCCGAGGAGTATGCGCGAACTGCTGAAAACGCGCTCATCCACGGCGTGGTCGCTCCCCGCTACCACGCGAGGAATTTCTCACGTCCGCAGTGGACGTTGGGAAGCTTCATCCGCCGCGCCGGGCAAGCTGAACATGGGTTCAGCTATAGTCCGACCAACAATAGGCGGACTATGTCGAGTCGGGCGGTTCAGTTAGCAATCCGCGCGCTCGCGACGGGGTCCGCCAACTCGCCCGGTGGGACGAACACGCGGCAACTGAATAACGCCTCGCAATTACTGCTGGGAAGGGTGACGAGATTTGATGGTGGAACGCCATCAGTCGATGATTTGGTTGTAGGCTATTGCACGGGACGACACTTCGTCTCCCACAACTACAACCCAATCACCGGCTCCGTCGCCTACTGGGACAACCAGTACGGAGAAGCTCGCGACGGTCAACGACAAGGCCGCACGCGGAACGTCGGCTTCTCCCGTTGGCGACGCCGTTAAGACGAACGTTTCAAGCAGGTCAAGGCTTCATCGCCTTGACCTGCTTTCTTGTTCTAACGAAAAGGAGTTGCTCGCCTTTGAACGTTCGTTCTTTGCCATGTAGGCCGCTTTTCGGGCCTGCCCATATGAGATTCCTTCGGAAAGGTTAACAACAGGCGGATGCCTGTTCTGCAGTAGGGAGAGGAGGACTCTACTGCCCGTGTTTGCGCGAACGTCGTGCGACTCGGTTGATTCCTCTGGCCATGGAATAAGGAGAAAAATCCATGACCACGCGTATTTTTGTTGTGTTTGCTGTTTTGATGTCCGTGTCCGCTTCATTCGGCCAGGACATCCCGCTGTCACCACAATTGTTGGAGGCAGCGAAGCAGGAGGTTGTCGAGAAGATCGACGCGTTGAACGACGAGATTCGTTCGACGCGGGAGCAGTTGAGTGAACAGCTAAATCAAGCAAACGGAAAGCTTGACCAGCTGTTAGCGCGTACGGCGCCAAAAAAGAGCACCGCCACCCCCACGGCTACTGCTCCGGCGGCCCGCAGCGCAACGACTCCGCCGCCTCGCCCGACTGCGGCAGCAGCAACGTCCGTGCCGACACCGCCGACACCGCCGACGCCCAATGCGGCTGTGTCTGATCGCCTGATCGGCCGGCACGACGCCTACGGACGAATGATGACCGTGCGCGAAAGCGCCCACAACGGTCATGCATGTCCGCGCTGCGGGTCAACCGGACCCTGCATCGCGGACTACCGAGGCACAGCCGCGACCAGGTTCGCGCCGCACGCGACGAGCACATGTCCCAACGGACAGTGCCGCCTCCGCGGTCGCTAATCGCACTACGCGTCTTCACGGGCCGTGCTTGAATTTGCACTTCGAGCACGGCCCGCTCGTTTAAATGACGGTTTCACCGAAGGAGTCTCTCCTTTGTGTTCTTCTTATCTACAACTGACTGAACGACAACCTAATCTACAGCGAATGCAAGCGGCGTCACGCGCCTGATCCGAGAACCTCCTACTCGGCCCCGCTGCGACCGGAGTTGCAGAACGCGCACATTTGTTCACAGAGACGGTAGCACCTTGCGCACTGGTGCAGGGCGACAATCGAAGAACCCCCATCGCTTGCGACGTTCAGCGGCAGATCTCGACCGGTGCGAACACGCCAAGCATTTTGGCGGTCTTCTTGCAGCACTTCAATCAGGGAATAGTTTCCGCCACTTGTCTTCGAAGTTCTTCCTAGGCAGGTGTGGCGGATTCTCTGAGAGCGGTATGCAAAACGCAGAACTGACATCGCTGAAGCGCTTTCTGGTCGTCGTGCTGGCGGCAGTCTGGTGTTTCATGCCTACGCTTAGCGAGGCGCAGGTCTCAGGCGAGGTAGTCTACTTCGACAGGCCGTCAGCAAGCGGTAGCCTCTCCGGCTCACAGACGGTAATCTATCAGCCGCCGAAGCTGAGCGCCTCCGCGACCTCGGTGCAGGCGAACGTCGCTACGGTCGTCTCGGGAGGACGTCCGGACAACAGGGTTGATCTTGTATTTCTTGGTGACGGGTATCGGCAGAGCGATCTTGCATCGTATCAGTTGTCCGTATTGCAGCTTGTCAACACCCTCCTTACGGAACCGCCACTTGCCGAGTACAGCCGCTATTTTAACGTCCACCGTGTCGATGTGGTGTCGACAGAGCAGGGCGTGGATAATGAAAGCTTCCCGGGACAAAATCGAAGCACGGCGCTGGATATGGAGTTCTGGTGTCACGATAGCGAGGAGACGTTGTGCATCAACGTTGCCGATGCTTGGCAATATGCCCAGCTCGCTCCGGATGTAGATCAAATCCTGGCGATTGCCAACTCCGCCAAGAGCGGTGGTGCGGCGTATCCGTTCAGTGACCTGTCGCTGGTCTCGGCTCGCCATAGTTTATCCGGACAGAATCTGCTGCATCAGTTCGGTCATAGCTTCGCGAACCTTGCCGACGAGTATGACAGCGGCGGTTGGCCCGATTACACCGGCTTCGAACCCGCCGAACCAAACGTCTCGGCGAATAACGCTGCGGGCATGCAGGCTCAGCGAATCAAGTGGTATCGCTGGTTTGGTCACAACGGCGGCGACTTGTTCGGAGGCGTTATCGGAGCCTTCGAGGGTGCGATGGGACACCAGCGGCGCATTTGGAGGCCGACGCTTGATTCCAAGATGCGAACCCTTGGGCGCGGCTTCAACCCGCCGTCGATCGAGTCGTTCATTATCGAGATGTACCGCGTCGTCGACCCAATCGACGACGCAACTCCTGAACAGGGGGGGCTTACCGGGAGTGCAACGCTTTACGTCGTGCCGATGGAGCCGGTGGGTCGAAGCCTCTCGGTGCAATGGTACGTCAATGGACAGCCGAAAGCAGGTGCTATCGGGCTGACCTTCCGTTTGGATGATTATCCCCTCGCTGACGGGACCTACACCGTGAGCGTGCGAGTCGTCGATGCCACTCCATTGGTTCGGGATGAAGAGGCGCGATCCCGCTTCATGAAGTCGGAGCGATCCTGGCAGGTAACGGTCGACCAGTTTCTTCCGGTCATCACGAACAACCTCCAGGACCAGAGCGTGCGCGTCGGGCAGAGCGCGTCTTTCTCGCTAACTGCTGTCGGCGGCGGGCTGAGCTACAAGTGGTACAGAAACGGCACGCTGATTCCAGGCGCTACGGGGGCAAGCTACACCACGCCTCCTGCAGTTCACGAAGACGACGGCGCGAAGTACTGGGTCGAGGTAAGTAACCTTAACGGCACGTCAACAAGCTATCATGCAACATTGACTGTGCTCAATTACGCTCCAGTGCTCGAACCGATCAGCAACATCAGCCGTGGATGGAAAGAAACTATCGAAGTGCCGGTTACGGCTAGCGACCGGGATAACGATCCGTTGAGCTACGGCTTTGAAGCAACTGCGCTCAACGGACAAGAGCCGCCACGGGTCAACTTCGTATTCGAGAATGACACCCTACATATCACCTCGCGTGACGGCTATGCCGGCACCTTTCAAGTGACTGTTCAGGTTACCGACGGATACGACGCCGTTACGGCAACATTCGACGCAGCGTTGCTAAACCGAGTCCCGGCTTTAGACGTCATCAATTCACAGGTCGTCCATTGGCGAAATCCGGTCGCGACGGTGCTCCTCAACGGTCGCGATGCGGATACCGATCCTCTCACTTACACTGCAACGATTCACCAGATGGATGCACATGTCGGTGCCGAGGTCGAGCTCTCCGGGAACGTGCTAACGGCAAGGGGACCCGCCGGGCGTCTGTCGATATTTCGAGTGGTCGCAACAGTGAGTGACGGGGCGGGAACGGCGACCCGGACATTCTTCGTCAACGTCACCAACACGCCTCCGGCTATTCAAGATATCAAGAACAAGACAATCCACTGGCGCAACGGTGTCCTGCGTGTACCGGTGGTTGTCGGTGATAGTGACGGCGACCCGCTCACGATCAGCGCGGCTCTCGTCGAAGGTCAGACGGCGCCCGTAGACATAAGTGTCGTCGGGTCGGAAGTGGTCATCACATTGACCGGGGAGTACCTCGGCACGTTTGGTGTCCGAGTCTCGGTTAGCGACTCTATCGCCGAAGTAAGCGACACGTTCACTGTCGAAGTCACAAACCGTCTTCCGACGCTCGGTAGCATCGCCGATGCAAGTGCAGTGTGGCATCTGCCTGCCACCACCGTGCTAAGCGGAGCGACCGATCCCGACGGCGATCCGCTGACCATCACCGACGTGGTGCAGCCGCAGCACGGGACGGTCACCATCGCCGAGGATGGAACGCTGATCTTCACGCCAGATCTCGGCTACATCGGGCCCGACCAGTTCAGCTACACCATCACCGACGGCCGAGGTGGCTACGACACGGCCTATGTCGAGGTCTGGATCGGCGACCGCGACCGCGACGGCCTGGGCGACGGCTGGGAGGTCGAGGTCACGGGGACCGATCCCGACGACCCCGACAGCGACGACGACGGTGTTCCGGACGGCGTCGAGGTCGGCGGCGGTGACGATCCGCAGCGCTACGACCCGGGCACCGACACCAACCCGTTGGACAATGATACGGACGACGATGGACTGTCGGATGGTACCGAAATCCGTGGTGACGGGCCGCTGGACGAGCCGACCGACCCGCTGAATCCCGACAGCGACGAAGACGGCGTAGCGGACGGCGTTGAGGCGGGCGTGACCGAGCCGGTTCCGCCCGGCAACAGC
>JAGRAW010000201.1:5132-7378 GCA_020434415.1 Bdellovibrionales bacterium | reverse complement strand
CTACAGCCTACTTGATAGAGCAGCTCTTCGCGCATTTCGGGATGACTCCGTCCGTTGCGGCAGCGCAACTGCTGTTGGCGGGTCTGATGGATGACACCGGTTCATTCCGCTATTCCAATGCGACTGTCGCTGCATTCGATTGCGCAGCCCGGTTGGTTGCACAAGGCGCTGCTCCGGAACACATTGCGAATATTCTTTATTTTTCGCTGCCGGAGCGGGTGCTTCGACTGCGAGCAATGGCGTTCAACGGTCTTGCGCTTCTGCTGGAGGGACGGCTGGCCGTGATCGCCGTGACCGATGACATGCTGCAGTCTTGCAAGGCAGATGCTTCTGATACCGAGGGTGTTGTGGAGCTGGCCCGAAGTATCGAGGGAACTGTGGCTGCAGCGTTTCTACGGGAGATTGACTCCGGCTGGAAGGTGAGCTTGCGCTCGAAGGATCCGCGGGTGAATGTGAACACCATTGCCGGCCGATTCGGCGGCGGAGGACATCCCGCGGCGGCAGGATGCCGGATGCAAGGCAGCCGCGACGACGTGGAGCAGGTGTTGAGCGGGTTGTTTTCGGAAGCCTTTGCGCAGGCCGGGTTGTCTCCCCTAACAAGATAGAGGACGGCGTGAGTTGTTCCTCGTCGAAATACACTTCGCCCATGCAAGGGATTCAAAAAGCCGAAATGTGTAGTGGGTTCGGTATCAAGCGGTGAGCGGCGTGTCGATAGGCAGCGATGTAGGAATTCTGAGCGAGGAGCCACTCGAGGGTGCCCTTTTGGTAGACAAGCCTGCCGGGATGACCTCTGCGCACGTGCTGCGCTGCTTGAAGCGGTCTCTCTCGCTTGCCTCTCATGGTCGCAGGGAGCGGATCGGGCACTCCGGGACGCTCGATCCGATGGCGACGGGGCTGTTGGTCGTATTGCTGGGTAAGGCGACTCGACTCCAGGATGTGGTGCTCGAGTCGACCAAGACCTACGTCGGGGAAATCGCCCTGGGCGTGGAAACCGACACCGACGATATCACCGGGCAGGCCGTCAGCACTGATCCGGACTTTACAATCGCCCAGGATGCGGCCGAGGAGCTGTTGCGCCGAACGGAACGCCACTTCCTCGGCTCTCAGATGCAACGACCGCCGGCGTATTCCGCCATCCATGTTGATGGGAAACGCAGCTACGAGTTGGCTCGGCAGGGGCGACCACCGGAGCTCGAAGAACGACCAATCGTTATCGAGTCGCTGACCTTGGAGTGGATAGACCCCCGGCGTCTCGGCTACCGCGTGAAGTGTTCGAAGGGCACCTATGTGCGTTCGCTTGCACGGGACATCGGGCGCTATCTTGGGACGGTCGCATGCCTCAGCGCCATTCGCCGCACGGCTACCGGGCGCTTCGCGGTGGAAGGGGCGATGACGCTCGAGGACATCGAGCAGGTAGGGCGGAAAGTCCCACTCATCTCGCTCGGGACTCTGGCGGCGGACCTCCCTCGAATCGAGCTGGCGGCGGAGGAATGCCGGCTACTTCGGCAGGGGGTGCAGCGGCCTCTGCTCCGCCTCGCCCAAACCCGACAGACGGAGGGCCATCTCGCAGCGCTCTTTCGGGAGGGCGGGTGCTTTGAGGGCCTCATCGAGAGGGCCGGGCAAGGATCGGCCTGGAAAATACGGTTCTTGTTGGCGCGATAGGCGGCCCATGTTTGCGGTTTTTGTGGGTGCAGGTGAAAGCTTTACTGGCGTGGCGGGAAGTGCTAAAGCAATCGCTCGCGAAATCCCGGATTGGGGCGATTAGATGCGATTGGTTTCATTGCTGTTGAGTCCCTCCGGGGTGCAGCGGCAATGCGGATGGATTGCCCTCGCTTTAGCCGGGAGTTGCCGCCTGCTGTTGGTATATCCACAGCCGTTAGAAATTCCAAAGACCGCGCGGGAAATACGGATTCCATGACTCTTACTGTCGAAGATAAAACAGCATTGGTTCAGAAGTTCGGTACTCACGAAGGAGATACAGGTTCTCCACGTGTTCAGGTTGCTCTGATTACGGCCCGCCTGAATTACCTTCAACAACATTTCTCCAGTCACGCGAAAGACCACCACTCTCGGCGAGGACTTTTGAAGATGGTCGGCCGTCGTCGACGATTGCTCGACTATATCAAAGATCGCGACGTGCAAGAGTATCGCCAGCTCATTCAAGACCTTGGTATCCGAAAGTAACCGGGGGTATCCGAAAGTAACCGGGGGTATCCGAAAGTAACCGGGGGTATCCGAAAGTAACC
>JAGRAW010000201.1:0-5032 GCA_020434415.1 Bdellovibrionales bacterium | reverse complement strand
GGGGGTATCCGAAAGTAACCGGGGGTATCCGAAAGTAACCGGGGGTATCCGAAAGTAACCGGGGGTATCCGAAAGTAGGCAGGGACCCATCTGCGGACTGAGGCCTAAGATCCTCAAGAAGCAGGTGGAAACATTTCCAGTCTCTTGCTATTGTCCTCTCGAACTCAAGAAGAACCTTGAAATCTACGCCAGGGACGCGGGTATTGCCGTAGCTTTGTCGTGGGATGCTGTAAGGGTTCCGAAGAGCAACGCCTGAGGTCAGAACGGTTCTTCAGAAACAACTGAAGGCATTCAGACATCAGGTGAATATGTAGATGGTGGGCGGGTAAGGCTGCGTACGGTTCTGGTACTGTTGCTTAGGTGCTTCGGACTGCTGATTAGGTCCCGAGGCGGTTAAGGAACAGTACTTCCCAGATCCGTTCTCATACTGCTCGACAAGAAAAGGCGCGTCTTTGATGGCAAACATTCGTTGCTATCGACCAACCGACCTGCTTTTTGCAGCCCACCTTTTTGAGAATCGCCCTTGGGCCTTAGGGTAAGGTCCCAACAAAAAATACAGGGTCCACTGCATTCGGGAAATGTCCGTCGAATTCTCGACGGTCTTCCGAACGGAGCCGGAACCCCAAGGGCACCTGATGACACGCCGAGATGCATTTGGTGCGTCGTCACATCCATCTAGGAAAACTAAACATGACAAAAATGAGTGAAGCGGCGCGAAAAATCGTCGAACTTGATTTCCATGGGGAAACGCTCTCGATGGAGAGCGGCTGGGTTGCCAAACAAGCCTCCGGTGCAGTGATCATCCGTCACGGTGAGACGATGGTAATGGCTACCGTCTGCGACGGACCGGCGCGTCCCGGCATCGATTTCTTCCCGCTTGTCGTCGAGTATCAGGAGAAAGCCTATGCTGCCGGAAACATCCCCGGCGGTTTTTTCAAGCGAGAAGGGCGGCCAGGAACCCACGAGATCCTGAGCTGCCGTTTGATCGATCGGCCCATCCGCCCGCTCTTTCCGGACGGCTACAAGGATGAAGTACAGATCATCGTGAATGTGCTGTCTGCGGACAAAGAACACAGCCCGGACGTGCTAGGCATTTGCGCTGCGAGTGCGGCATTGCACGTGTCGCATTTGCCGTTTCTGGGGCCCATCGCGGCGGTGCGGGTCGGACGCGTGAACGGCGCGTTGGTGACCAATCCCAGTTCCACGGCGCTCAAGAGTTCCGATATCAATATCGTGATTGCCGCGACGGCAGATGCCTTGGTGATGGTTGAAGGCGGCGCTAATTGCGCGAAGGAGTCTGATATCGTCGATGCGCTCTACTACGGCCATGATGAGGTAAAAAAGCTAATCAGACTGCAGGAAGAGCTGCGCCAAAAGGCCGGTCGGACCAAGGTCGAGTTCACAGCGCCTGAGCAGGATACGATCCTCGTCGGACGCGTCGATTCGCTAATCGCTAATCGGCTCGATGAAGCGCTGACCATCACCGACAAGCTCGCGCGTCGTGATGCCATGAAGCAGGTCGAAGCCGACGTCGTTGTCGCATTGGCTGAGGAATTCCCTGAGCGAGAGAGAGATATTCTGAATCTCGTCCATGACAAGGGGAAAAAGATTGCTCGGACCCATATCGTCGAGAAAAAAGTGCGCATCGACGGTCGTGGCCCGCGAGATGTCCGTCCGATCGAGTGCCAAACAAGTCTGTTGCCTCGTGCTCATGGTTCAGCACTGTTCACCCGTGGTGAAACACAGGCCTTGGTGACCGCGACTCTCGGCACTTCGGTCGATGCCCAGCTGATCGACACGCTGGAAGGGAAGTCGGACAAAACGTTCATGCTGCACTATAACTTCCCGCCGTTCAGCACCGGGGAAGCGAAGATGCTGCGTGGCGCCGGTCGACGGGAGATTGGTCACGGTGCATTGGCAGAACGCGCGATTGCGATGGTTATGCCGACCGAAGCCGAGTTCCCTTACGTCGTTCGGATTGTGTCCGAAATTATGGAATCCAACGGCTCCAGTTCGATGGCCAGCGTCTGTGGCGGAAGTTTGGCGCTGATGGACGCAGGGGTGCCGATTAAAGAGCCGGTCGCCGGAGTTGCGATGGGGCTGATCAGCGAAGGCGGAAAGATCGAGGTCATCACCGACATCCTCGGCGATGAAGATCATTTCGGCGATATGGACTTCAAAATCTGCGGAACAAAAGACGGGGTGACCGCGCTGCAGATGGATATCAAGTGTGACGGGCTGACTCGAGCAATCATGGAACAAGCGCTTGATCAGGCTCGTGAGGCACGACTGCATATCCTCGGAGAGATGGCGAAGACCATCACCGAACCGAAGACCGAGTTGAGCAAGTACGCGCCGCGCATCACGACCATCAAGATCAACCCCGACAAGATTCGGGAGCTTATCGGTCCGGGAGGCAAGGTCATCCAGTCCATTACCAAGGAGACCGGCGTCAAGATCGACATCAGCGATGATGGAACGGTGCTGGTGGCCAGTAACGACGAAGCCTCGAAGAATCGAGCGTTACAGTTGATCGAAGGCATCGTCGAAGAGCCTGAAATCGGGAAGGTTTACGTCGGTGTCGTGAAGCGTATCACCGACTTTGGCGCCTTTGTCGAAATCCTGCCGGGTACGGACGGGTTGGTGCATATCTCTCAGCTCGCGAATGAGCGGGTAAAAGAGGTAACCGACGTCGTGAAAGAAGGCGACGAAGTCAAGGTGCGAGTGCTCGACATTGACCGCCAAGGGCGGATTCGACTCTCGCGTAAAGACGCTCTCGATGCATAACGGGCGTATCGGCTAGTGGGGCGAATCGTCACTTCACCGAGTGATTCCTTGCGCCCCCCTAGCGAAATGTCTCTGTTGTTCGCGGCCTCCGGCCGCGAGACATGGCCTGCGCACATTCAGTGAATTGGTGGTGCAGGACACTAGCTGCCGGGCGAGTGAATCGCCCGGCAGGTCCTCTTCGCTAGTCCCATTGCTACGCCAGGTGCAGTAGATCGTTGAGGCAGTGGGCGACTGCTCTGAAGGAAAGCAGTGCGTGCTCCCGGAAGGCCTGGTCTGTCTTCAGGCTCACTTCCAGGTACAGCACTCCAACCGGTCGTGCGTCGCCAAGGGCCCCACAAATGAAAAGCTTCGATCCCCCTCGAAGTAACATTCCTTCTTCTTGAACCGGCGTTTGACGGTGAAACGCGGCACCAATCGGGTTGCTATCAAGTCCTGCTTTCTCCAACGGCACCGGTTTTAGCTTGATGAATGCCGCCGAGCCGGTTTTCAAGACCGGCGTCAGTACAGCAGCCGTCGGGTCGAGCATGAAAATGCAAGCACTATCGAATCCAACCTCCGGCAAGACCCGGTGAATAAGATCGCGTAGCACGTGGTGCGGAACGTCCTCCGGCTGCATACCTTGATAGACCGGCACCAAAGCGCGTCGAACGTGCGACGGACACGCCCGCAGAAACACGTTGCGTTCAAAAAGTCGTGCGGCATACGAGTCGGACTGGAGCTGAGCTTCCTCAGGATGTGTGCGAGTAATCTCTTGCGGGTCAGGAATAGAGCCAAGCGCAGGCGGAGACCACTCTCGTGCTCGGTCGTATATCCTGCGCATGCCGTCGGCGCCGAGATGGCGAGCAATGACCGCATGTGCGTGCTCCCAGTCATCTCGGGCCGTCGGATACTGTTGAGGTATGTTTGCCCGGGCGAATGCTTCGCCTACCGCGCATAGGTGCACTACCAGATCCTGAGAGTTCAGGTGAGGGCTACGCTGGTCAAGATGGCGGAGGACCTGTTTGGTCCCCGGTGCGGCGTCGATTGCCGAGGTGATGTCTTCGGCGAGCCCCCATTCACGAGCAAAGCGCAAGCCCAGCATGGTCGGGGAGAATCCGAGCGTATGGTGCAGCATGGTATCGAGATCTGTTGCCGATGACCGGCTGAGGGACGCAAGATTGGAGATAGTTCGGCGATAGACGCTTGGATAATTCCATGCGATGAGCGTCAATCCCAGCTGACGCATTAGCGCGGTCGTGTAGCAGACCCGGGTATCGAGCTCGAAGTGTTCTCCAAGGAGCTCTACCGTACTGGCGCTGAGCGCCATCTCGCGTAAGCGGAGCGTCTGAAAGGGTTCGATGTCGGTGAATCGATGGGTTGAGATACTCCCGTCGAACTGAAAAATATCGGTCATTAGGCGAGGATCGATCTGCTTCAACATGGTAGGTAGCGATGGGTTGCGTCCCCCATGACGGCCTTGTGCGCCGTTATGATCGGCAGTCACTCTCGCCCGTAACTCTTTCAGACAATAGAGATAAAGTGAGAAATCGCTCTTGGCTTCTTCGAGCAGTTCGATCGCACTACTGAACGTACCTTGCTCGAGTTTACTGCGGAGTCGGTCAAGTAGCTCGCGGTCAGCGGGAAACCACGCTGCGTTGGTGTGCTCGAACGCTTGTTCAAGGTTCTTCGTGGCAAGCGCCGGGCTATAGCTCGCATCACCACCCACACTGTACGCTGCTTCATTGGTCATACTTTCCTGACTCTGCAGTATGCAATGTTACGGCCAAAGAATGGGCGTGCTACGGCGGAAACAGTGCATACAGATGAAGACTGGTACGGACTTGCGAAGCTACGATGGAGCCCGCCGGAGGGCTGCCGTTAGGAATTGCTCTGCCTCATTTTTCCGACGCCTTGCGTAGCGGAATACACCAACCGGGCGGCTGCCTGCCGCGATACGACGTAGCAATTCTTTGGTCCGTTAGGACTGACGGGGCCTAGGGGGGGAAGAGGTTTGGCTAACGGTGCGCCTGTTCGGTGAATGCGGCAACCCGTTCGGTGAGGCGAGTGTAGCGCCGTTTGCTTCTGCTTCGCTTTGAGGCGGTGGCGAGCGCTTTTCGTGTGCCGACTACGATTAGAAGCTGTTTCGCGCGGGTTACTGCGGTGTACACCAGTTGCCGTTCGAGCATGATGTGATGCGAGTCGTGCAGAGCAAGCACTACCGCCGGAACTTCGGAGCCTTGGGAACGGTGAATGGTCAGCGCATAGG
>JAGRAW010000200.1 GCA_020434415.1 Bdellovibrionales bacterium | reverse complement strand
TCCCCAGGGCACCCGCTACTTGAGTCGGTCTGATGAGAGTATCCCAGTCTTTCAGGTATCTAGCGCTGGTTTTCTGCAGCGCACTCTGTTGTCTTGCTGGTTGCGACGCCAAAGACGAACTTTCCATGAAAGTCGCCGCGGCCAAAGAAGCACTCAAGGAAGGACGGGCAGCTCAGCTCGATGAGCGATATTCTACGGCGCTCGAAGCCTACAACCGAGCGATTCAAAACGATCCGGAGCTGGTGTCCGCCTATCTTGGCCGTGGCTTGGTGAAGGAGAAGCTGAATCTGCTTGATGAAGCGATCCAGGACTATGACCGAGCGCTCGCCCTCGCGCCGGAAGACGAGTCGGCGTACCTCAGCCGGGGAAGGGCGTATCTACTCCAGGTGCAGTCAGAAAAAGCTCTAGCTGACTTCGAACGCTCCTTGAGCATAGAACCGGAGAACAGCGCTGCATTGTTTCACCGAGGGCTGGTAGCGCTTCGAAATGGAGACCTGGCATCGGCAATGACAGACTTCGAGCGTTCCGCAGAGATTGAACCGCAGAGCGCCGACGCGGCATATGGACGTTGTCTGGTTTTGCTTGAACGCAATCTGCTGGAAGACGCACTGTTTGCCTGCACACTTTCACTGCGTCTCGGCTACAGCTCGCGGGAGCAAAGAGTACGCGCGCGGCGAACTCTCGTGGTGCTCCACCATTCATTGAGTTCTCCGGAACAAGCACAGGCGGCGCTGCAATCCGCGCTCGCGGATAGTCCCGACGATCCGGAGTTGCTAGCGTTAATCGATGCTTCCAATGAAGGCGAACAGGTAGAGTAACAGCGAGCAGTCACACGTTCGTAGTAACGGATCGCTTCCCCTCACCAAGGTGTGCTGAAAAACTCCCTTCAGCAATTCGCTAATCGCGCGGCACTTCGCGGATCTCCATCACGTTTGTAGATCCCTTCTTCTTGGCTCGCAGCCCTGCGGTGATAACCACTCGGGAGCCCGGCTTGATGCCGTACATATCGCGGAGCGCCTGTAAGGCCGACTGGACCTCGTCCTCGATGTTCACCTCATCCCCGAGCGGCAAGTACACCGGCTCCACGCCCCAGTACAGTACCATGCGATTCAGGGAGCGTATTTCCGAGGTTGCGCCGAACAGCGGTTGTCGCGGGCGATACTTGGACATCAAGCGTGCGGTATAGCCTGACTGGGTACAAGCAACCATCGCCGAAGCAGCAATTTTATCAGCGGCATTGCATGCAGCATAACAAACTGCATCCGCCACCTTTTCACGATCGGAACGCTTCGCCGGAGGACGATCTCTTTCCAACGCGAGTTCTCGCTCCGCTTCTTCGACTATCTGTGACAACACATGGACCGCTTGCACGGGATGCTTGCCGACTGCAGTTTCATCGGACAGCATTACCGCGTCGGTGCCATCACGAACGGCAGTGCACACGTCACTGACTTCCGCACGTGTCGGACGAATCTCTTCGACCATCGACATCAACATTTGAGTCGCGGTGATGACAGGAGTGCCGGCATAATTCGCGGCTCCGATAATGAAACGTTGTGCTCCGGGCACGCGTTCTAACGGCAGTTCCAAGCCGAGGTCGCCACGAGCAACCATCACCGCGTCGGCAGCTTCTACGATTGCACTGATATGGTCCAGACTGCCTGCGCGCTCGATCTTGGCGATAACCGGCAGCCGTTCACCGCTTTCCTCCATCACCGCTCGAATCTGGCGCACATCTTTCGCAGAGCCGACGAACGAAAGCGCTACGTAATCAACCTGGTGCTTCAACGCCCATTGAAGGTCGAACTTGTCCTTCTCCGTCAGGCACGGCAAATCGAGTTTCGACTCGGGAACTGCGATCCCTGAGCGGGAGCGAAGCGCGCCCCCGGCACGAACGCGGCATTGGACCCGATCGCTAAACACTTCCTCGACGATCAGTATGATTCGTCCATCCGCTAACAGCGCTTTCTCTCCGGGCTGCATGACTTCTGCAGGATCAAATGCCTCGACATACAGCGTATCGCTCGTGCCGACCACAGCGGCCGGATCATGCCCTGAGTAGCGGAGGTCCACCTGGGAGCCCTCCGTCAGCGTCACGGTGCCGCCCTCAAGCTGGGAAATTCGCACTTTCGGTCCGCAGAGATCTTGGAAGACGGCCACATGACGGTCCAACGCTGCCGCTTCTTCCCGAACCAGGTTGAGCACCTCGGTATGAGCGTCATGAGACCCGTGGGAAAAATTCAGTCGGGCGACGTTCATTCCGTGAAAGATCATTTCTCGAATGACTTCCCGGGAGCTCGAGGCCGGACCCAGTGTCGCTACAATCTTCGTATTTCTTTTGGGACGATGTCGCATAATAAGCCTAAAAATAGTGAGCCTTCGTGAAGATTTCTACTCGTTCGCACATCAGGACGCGCCTCTGCTTCGCACGCTTAGCCCTTGATAAACGTTGCTTGTTCCGCGGTGCTGAATGCACGGAGCAACTGCTCTGGCGTCACTGCAGCATGCTGCAGGAGAAATTCCAACTCATTGGCCAGAGTGGTCAATTGCAATGCCGGTGAATCGGTCGAGAAGGTGTATCGGATACCGAACTCGTCGAGGGTTCGGATGAAACGGCCGTACTCAGCTGCGTCCGCGATTGCCTTCGTCAGGATGTTGGACTTTACGCAGAGTTCGCAGCAAATGTCTCGTTCTGCCAAAAGCTCCAGACCGCGAGCGTCGTTCTGCTCCCAGAAGCTGCGTGCTGCCACCACGGGGTGCGCGACTCGGTGCGGCTTGAGAGCTTTGATGGTCGCGATGAAGGTATCCAGATTGACATGCGGGGTTTCACCGACATGCACCGTCCGTCCCAAATCGTCGCCCGCAGCGATATCGAACAGTTCGGCCATCTGTTCCAGCTCTGCCGGGTTGGAAAGCGTCATTGCCGACTCGGGACCTGCTAGGTCCACGCCCAGAATCTTCTTTTGGGATTTTTTCCAGTAGCGAACCTTCTCAGCCAGCGTGCGGTTCACTTCCCACGACATGTCCCGTCCGAAGCAAAACAGAAAGCCGGTGCGGATCCCGCCGCGATACGCGATTTCGCTCTCTTCCGCGGCTTCGCACGCCGCGCGAATAATACGGTCGACGTCGAAGAGCCCCGATGGTTCCCCGCGCGAAAAGAGCACGCCCGTACGCTTCATCGGATTGAAGCGAAGCTCGAGTCGGCTAATGGTAAAAATCGGTTCCGGGTCGCCGCCTTCTCCGCCCGGTCCGAGGCGAGTCATACCGCCGGTGCGATACGCTCCGTTAAGCGCAATCAAAATGCTCTCTTGGACTGCGGATGGTCCGGCCTGAATCAGCTCGATGATATCGAATATCTCGAGATAGTGATCCAAGTCCCCGGTATTCTCGCTGCTGCGATGTAGGAGTCGAATGAAATCCTCGTAGGAGTGTGCGACTCCCCGAATGCCGCGTGCGATACCCATCTCCCACAGGCGGTAAATTGGCACCGAGCCGCCGAGGTGAACGTGTAACTCTGTTAACTCACGCTTCTCAGGCGGCACTACTTGCCGGAGGAGTGTCGCTCCCGTTGTCGTATTTTCAGCAGTCATTCTCGCGCTGGTTTCTCCGGCTGGGGGTCGCTGGAACGGCCTTTGGCCGCTGCACTTCCGTTACTTTGCTCTGGTGCGCCTTTTACCGGCTCCACTTCGGCAGCACTAGGCGCGACCGGAGTGGCCCGAAAGGGGGCTTGGATAAAGAGACGAAAACCGCCCTCTTTGATGTGCTCCACATACACCACTTGGTCGTCCTCTGCCAGTGCCGGATACTGTTTGAGGGGGTCGCCGAGTTCTGCTCGAAACGAGCCGTCGAGCCGGCCGTCCGCAGCCTTGTCCAGCGTCGCAGTGACCTCGACGACAAGGCGCCCCCGATACCCGCGATCCTCGATATACGCTCGCCCCGGACCGGAAAGCCGAATCGAACCAGCAGCGTCCTCCTGATCCTCGGCCACACGTAGCTTCGAAGCGACCAGTCGCTCGACCCAAGGTCGGCTGACACCGGCAACCAGCTCCTCAGCGGTAAGCTCGGCCGGGCGTGGTGTGTGCAGCTTCAGTTCCATGAATGCCGGAGTGTCGTTCACGGTCAGCACGGAAAGATCGAACGTCAGCTCCCCGGCCGCACTTTCAGCGCTCCACCGCGCCACCGTCGACGGTCCCTTAGCGCCGGACGGCACTGACTGAGTGCGAAGTATCTCTTCTTGCTGCTTGAGGAGCGCCTCGATCATTTCAGGCGAGGCGGTAAATTGCACCGACGGTTCCGGTCCGAACCCCGGCATCAGCATCGGACGGAGAAGCAGCACGGCCAGTCCGATAAGAACCACTGCCATTCCGATCCAGATAGTGGCCGTGGAGGCGAAGAGTATCGAGTTTCCTGCGACAGCGTGCGGGCCTGGCGTCTCGTCATGCTCCGAAAGCACCGGGTGTGAGGGCGGTGGCGACGGAGGCGGTAGCGGCGAAGCAACGGGTGGTGCAGCGAGGGGTGGCGTCGCTGAGGCAGTTGAATGTAGCGGGAGATGGGCGCTTCGTTGGGGCTGTTCTTGAACCGTTGCCTCCAACACCCTCAGCAGCTCATCCTCGTGTTCCGGGTCCACCGAAAGCGAGTCGTCGTCATCTTGCGCGCGAGGCGGGATCGTTACCTGCGGCACAGAGGGAGGCTGCCTTACCACCGGCTCAACGGCGTATTCGGCGAGAGATTCGCTCTGGTCCAGCTCGCTCAGATCAAGGTCATAGTCGTCATCCTCCGACGGCTGCTCTCCCGGCAAGGTCTCGAGCATGCGCTCGAACTCGGTGGGAGCGTTCGTTACGGTCGGTTCGGGAGCCAGGATCAGCTCGTCCGGAAATTCCTCCGCCGTCGCTTCGACTTTCTTTTCCGAGCCGATACCGATGCTGCCGGTAAGCAGCGATTCGTCGAGCACGAAATCGAGACCACCATCACTTTCCGGTTTCGGAGCAGCCTCAGGCTTCGGCGTGAGTCCTAGCTCGTCCTCGTCCGAATCCACTTCCTCAGCGAGAGCTTCGGCCAGCATGTCTTCGAGCTCTTCCATACTGTAGTCGCCGGATGTCGGTGCATTTTCTTTGGCGGCAGGCGGAAGGTCTTCGGTGAAAGCTAAATTGTCGGCGCTCGCCGGCAAAGGATCGGCGGTGGCGGCTGCTGGGTTCGTCTCATTCATCGAGGATGCCTGAGGTAGCGCTTCGGCCGTTGCCCCAAGCTTCTCAAGGACACGCACGTAGCTTTCAGCATCACCTTGCTCAAGGTGCTCTTTCAGAATCACCGGCAGCGACGCAAAAATCGCCTCAATTCGATCGGTCTCGAGGCCGAGCTGGGATCGCAAATTTTGCTTGAGCCGCTCGCGCCCCTCCGAGGTGGCAGGGTCGGCATCATGCAGAATTACGATGAATGAAGTCATAAAATCTTGAGGTCCTAACTGAACCTACCTTCGGCATACCCGCAACATTCATGCAAATCCGGCGATTATCTATCCTGACCGGTCACGCAGTTCAGGCCGAAGTGGCGCTCTTTAAGGATGCTTCGGCAGACCGCCTGGTTACACAGACGCAACCGTCGGCCGGAGGCGCTTCTGCGCGGACGCTCTTGCGCGCCGACCAAGGACCCGCTTGCGCCTTGGCCAAACGCAATCCCTTGAGCCTCGGCCAAAAACGAAGCCTGAGCCTGGCCACAGGATAAGCCTGAGCCTGGCCACAGAGTAAGGAGGAGAAGACGACAGTGACGACCAACCGTACCGACACAGCGCCTCCCGCGCTCGAGTCGAACTCGCCACAAGCCGAAGCGCCACCAGCACACGAAAGTCGCCGCACTGCTGCTAGTGCTCCTCTGCTTGTCGCCGCATCGAACACGGATAGTCAGCAGGTGCTGATGTTTCTACTCTACGCCCTGACGCGACAGGGTAACTTTAGCAATACGCGTCCGAACAGAGAAACGAAAGAAATTCTCCAGCACGAAAGTGCCGATTATATCATCAAGTCCCTCACCAAACGGATTGGCATCAACGCTCTGGGCGAAGCCCGGCAGGAGGTGACGGAGGCGTTGACGCTGGGAATCGATGTGATCCCGATTACCAGCGAGCGCTATCCACCGCTATTGAAGGAAATCTGTGATCCGCCGCTGGTGCTCTTCGTGCGTGGCGTGCTGCCATCGGCGTTTCCCATCGCCATCGTCGGCACCCGCCGCTCGACAACCTATGGACGGCGCATTGCCCGCACGTTCTCGCATGACCTGACGCTCGCCGGAGGCTCAATTGTCAGCGGCCTTGCGCATGGAATAGACGCTGCCGCTCACGAGGGAGCTATCCGTGCTTCGCTTCAACGCGACTGTTGCCATCCCGGCACTGCCGTTTTCGGCTCAGGCGTGTGCAGTGTCTATCCTGCAGCAAACCGCCGCCTTGCTGACGACTTGCTCGCCGCAGGGGGCGCCATAGTTTCCGAATTCGGTTTGTTTCAACGGCCGCGAAAGGACCTGTTTCCCCGGCGCAACAGGATTGTCAGCGGGCTGAGTCGTGCCGTTATCGTCGTGCAAGCCGCTGAGCGAAGCGGTTCGCTTATCACCGCCAGAACGGCCTTGGAGCAGGGGAGGGATGTTTTTGCGGTGCCGGGCCCTGTGGACTGCGAGGTAAGTCGCGGAGTGCATGTTATCCTTGGCGAGGGGGCCACGTTAGCGACAGGAGCGCAGAGCATCACCGAGCTTTATCCAGAGCTCCAACGAGCCGCTGAGCCGGAGCTATCCAACATCGACGTCTGCTCGCTCCCTCAGCTTGCTCGCACGATCGTTACGCTCTTGCGCGACGAGCAGGAGATGACATTCGACGACCTCTGCAGCGCTCTAGAGATAACGGCCGAAGTTCTCGGGCCGGTAGTGGGGGAACTAGAATTGTCGGGTCTTTTAGTGAGAAGTTCTGAGGGGTATGCCCTGGAGTAACCGGTAGTTCGTTCAAACAGGCCACCCGTCGACGTTCTGGAATGCTCGACACTACCTGACGCCCGGAACGGCAGTTTCCGATTTGACAGTCCCGCCAACTTTACGCATCTTCGCTTAGCCAAATTGACGGGCTCTTAGGATCGCTCGTCACTTGTGCTACTGTTTGTTTCCAAAGTCGTGGTGGGTGTAGCTCAGTTGGTTAGAGCACCGGATTGTGATTCCGGGGGTCGTGGGTTCAAGTCCCATCTCCCACCCCACCTTCGCGCGGTGCGCTTCGGTGGGTGCCCCCTCCGTTGATCACTAGGCGTGACGGTGGTGACTATTCGGCGTGGCCGGGGTGACTATTCGGCTTGGCCGGGGTGACTATTCGACGTGATCGGGTTGCTCGTGAGCCGTAGGGGCGAAGCATCTCGACATTACTCTCG